>DASWUO010000322.1:0-3950 GCA_036401615.1 Bacilli bacterium
TCCCATGAACTGCGCACGCCTATTACAGCTATTAAAGGCTCAACCGATATTTTAAGAAGAGGCATACTGGGGGAGCTTAATTCTACCCAGAAGGATCTGCTCGAAACCTGTAATAAAGCCATTGAAAGACTCTTAAATCAAGTGAACGAGTTGTTGGACTTCGCCAAGCTGGAAAATGGCCGGTTTGAGTTATCCTACGGCGAGGAAAATATTGAACATATCATCCAAGAAGCCGTGAATATCATGGAACCCTTGATTACCAAAAAGAGACAGAAGCTTAAATTGGAGTTAACTACCCAAGTTACGATGACTCTTGACCGGCAGCGCATTCTTCAAGTCTTGTTGAATCTTATCTCCAACTCTATCAAATTTACGCCTGACACCGGTGAGATCACGATCAAAAGTTATTTCGAAGCCAAGAATGTCATAGTAGAAATCCATGATACCGGAATGGGGATTCCTGCAGATAAACAAAAGAACATCTTCACTAAGTTTTATCAGGTGAATAATCAGTTAAACGGCACCGGGTTGGGTCTGGCTATCTCCAAACAGCTGGTTGAGCTGCACGGCGGACAAATTTGGTTTGATACTATTGAAGATAAAGGGTCTGTTTTCAGATTTATGCTGCCGACTGGGAATGGTGGATTATGAGAGCAATAGAAGCCGGGTTGACATTTCTGCAGAATCAAGGAGTAAGATTTATTTTTGGCATTCCAGCCGGATCCATAAATGCATTATACGATGTGTTGATGGATATGCCCGAATTAAAACCGGTCATTGTTAAACACGAGACAAGTGCAGGTTATATGGCAGCCGCCTACACAAGAATCTCAGGGTTGCCTTCGGTATGTACCGGATCCAGCGGGCCGGGAGCTACAAATCTGGTCACTGCGGCCGCCAATGCTTGGATTGAGAAGCTGCCTATACTGTTCATCACAGGTTCTGTGCCCTCAACCAAGATTGGTAAGGGGGGTGCCCAGGAGCTTGACGCCGTATCAATCTTCACCTCTATTACCAAGTACAGCAGATTGGTTCCTGACGCCCACAGTTTACCCTTGATGATAGAGGAGGCCTTTATAACTGCCATAAGCGGCGTGCCTGGGCCGGTGCACTTGTCCATTCCCATCGATCTGCAGATGGTCGATATCGGCTCTTACCAAACTCCTCAAATACGATATCCGGTTCCGCTTGAACCGGATGACCATTCCATCGAGAAAGCGGTTAAGCTGATTGAAGCAGCCAAACAACAAGGTGTGCTGCTGCTGGGTCATGGAGCCAAACCCGCCAGGATGGAGATTATCCGGTTTGCTGAACAGACTGGATGGATGGTGGCAACCACACCGCGGGGTAAAGGGGCATTTCCCGAGGATCATCCGCAGTCGCTGGGCATCTACGGATTATCGGGCAATAGGCAGGCTATAGAGAAATTAAATGGAATACACCATGATGTTATTATCGTGGTTGGTTCAAGCCTGGGAGAACTGGCTACGTGCAATTGGGAGAAAAGGTTGGTCGCAGGCAAACAACTGATTCACATTGACAGGGATAAGAAAGAATTCAACAAGAACTATATTGCAGATTTAACGATTTGTGGTGATGCACGAATTGTAATGGGAAGGCTTGTGGCAAGCCTTCCAGATTCCGGCGAAAATAAGATTATTCGACAATCTTTCGACAAAACTTCCGAAAATGAGAATAACCCAAATTGGAATACCCAAGCGGCTATTAACCATATCGGGGCTAACGCACCGGACAATGCCCGTTTTTATCTTGACATCGGTGAGTTTATGACGTATTCCCTGCACAATTTACGTATTATTAAGGATCAGCAATTTGATATTGATATTAACTTTGGCGCTATGGGTTCCGGTATAGGAGGAGCCATTGGGGCTCAATTGGCCGAGCCCGATCGACCGGTTATTTGTGTGACAGGAGACGGTTGTTTCTTCATGCATGGTTTAGAAGTACTTACGGCCAAAGAATATCATCTGCCTATCCTCTTCGTTATCATAAATAATGCCCGTTTGGGGATGGTCCATCATGGACATATGCTGCAATATAAGAGGTGTTTGGGTAATTTCTCGCAAGACCGTATCGATCTATCAGCCGTTGTGAAAGCCATGGGAATCAGGTCGGCTCAAGTGGCCTCACTGGACGATATTCACCCCGATCAAATACATGAATGGTTGTCTTATGGCGAGCCTATTGTTATTGAAGTCATCGTTGATGGCAACGAAGTACCCCCGATGGGTGAAAGGGTAAAATTTTTAGAAGGCGCTACATACTAATTTTTAATTGTCGTTTTTATTTTAGTCATTTCACTTATTTATTTAAACTTTTAGTGTTAAAATGAAACTAGTATTTATATAAAATCAACGTAGGCACATTTCTTCTCCCGAAGCTTGATTTTTTATAAACGCCATTTATTTTAACTTACATGTAAAGACGGTGTAAAGCATGCAGATTACTAACTTATTTCATTTTACCGAGAACCACCGTTTTTATATATTTCGCCAATTTTCGCTAAGTGCGTTGGATAACAAAATGTTAAGCAGCATTTACCAACCGATGGTCGGGGCGTATGCAGTTTCTGTTTATACTTGGCTCTATCAGCAAATTGCTGTGGACAAGGACGGCTATTCGCCTTTAGAGCAGCAGCGCAAATTGTTCTTGGGATTGGATCTCGAGCCAAGTGAGCGGGGCAGAAAACATCTCATTGAACAAACTTCAAAACTTGAAGCTATCGGGTTATTACAAACCTCGCGCAAATACATACCCAGCAGTGATGATTATGTCTTTGAATACCAGTTAAACCAGCCGCTCTCCCCGCATGAATTTTTTAAAAACCAACATTTTACTATGCTGCTAAGGGATAAGATTGGCAAATACCTGGTTTTGGCCTACCGTGATGAGTTGAGTGCTCCGGAACCTGTCGAGTTTGCAGGGGAGGATACCTATTTAGAGAATATCTCGGTCCCCTTCTACGATTTATTCAAACTGAATACACAGGTAATCGATTACGAATTGGAGCAAGCTTTGGTTGAAATGGCTCCGGTCAGGGAAGCTGCAACTAAACATGAAGCGAGGTCCGGGGACTTCACTTATTCGGATATCATTATTCGATTTCCAAGAGAATCTTATAACCGCAAATTTGTTGAGAATATGAAGTTTGATAAGAACCAATTAACTACGCTTAATTATGTGGCCGGTAAATACACTTTATCGCTGCAGGAAACCTGTCGTTTGTTAGATGAGGACGGGATTTTTAACGGACAAGGCGAGCTGCTGCTGGAAGTGCTTCAGCATAAAGCCAACTTGAACTTCAGGCAAGGGAAGAAGCGGGAGGATGAGCGGGAGCGGTATTTAAACAAAGTTGAGGAGTTCCATCATCCCAAAGAAGCCGTTCCTGAAGAAAATCCGGTGGAGATGGCCTACTATCTTGAGGTTCCCCTGGTTTTTAAAGGCCAGTGTGATGTGCATCAATACAATATGCTGCTTCGCAATGATCCTTATATTCACGTCTTAAAGAAATTTTTCCCCGGTTCCGTACCGGATCACATTCTGAATATTTTTGAAAAAATAGATTTAAATTATAAGCTGGAAGAAGAAGTAATCAATGTCCTGATCCATTACCTGAAGGTGAATAATCTATCCTGGACCAAGCCGTACATCGATTCTATTGTTTCAGATATGTTGGGAAAACAGGTAAGCACCTATGAACAAGCTGTGGAATATATTCGTGAATCTGCTAGAATCAAACAGAAGTCCGCTAAGGCATCCACATCGGCAAAAGGCAGCCTGGATCGGGGCAGGGGCAAACAGAAGCCAAGAATATCGATTATATCAAATGCCCGCAAGGCAACTCCTTTAACAGAGGAGGAACAAGAGGAATTGAGCCAGCTTGTTAACGAGTTAGAGCGGAAATAGTGAGCTTGCAGCCGGGATAGTAT
>DASWUO010000323.1:0-4456 GCA_036401615.1 Bacilli bacterium
GAATGCCATTCTTGTCTTTATTAGTTTTTGCTCCATAAAAAAACAAAGCTCCTGCAGCAGTTTCTAGCCCAACGAAACCTAAGACCAGTTTTCCGGTGGTTCCCAAAAATTTTCTTCGACTTATCTTTTTCGGCAATCTAGTTTCCATACGTAGCCACCTCCAAGATCAGATACTACAAGCATACCGTTTAACTGTGTTGAAAATGTGAAGAAAATATGAGATATATTTGAACAAATTATTTTTTTGAAATCACGCCATAAATTGCTTCATTTGTGGAAAGTATTATGAAGTATGCTTTCTCACCTAATCGTATCCAGTAATCTTCGTTTCGTTTTATACTCCTCATCGCTAATTTCACCATTAACATACCGTTCTTTTAATAACATAAGAGGACGATCTTCAACTCTGCTCTTCCTTATTAGTAATCGGGCAACAAAGTAAACGGTCACACCGGTAACAATGACCAAAATCAGCAAACCGATACCCATCAGGATACACATCATTGCCATCATTGAGCCATCCATCATTGTACCATTCATCATGAACACGCACCTCCATCTATAGGTTTTATAGTATCAGTCATTCCCCTTCAAACCAAAATTTATGAACTAATCTTTCTTATTTCTCTTCATAATCAAATACGCAATCCCAATAATGGCGACAGGAATACCCGTCCAGAGGCATATTTTGAATAAATTGCTCAAATAGACATGGTAAGTATTTAGACTCATTATGGAAGTGGCCGACATGGTTAAACAAGATAGACCGATCACAACCAAGGCCGAGGCAATTACCCATTCGATCCGTTTCATTTATCCTCCCTCCTTCGCTTTGATAGGGAAAGTCATTGTAAATCGGGTGCCGCGGTGAACTTCACTGGAAACTTCTATGGTCCCATTCTGCAGTTCAACCAATCTTTTCACAATCGCAAGCCCTAACCCTGTGCCGCCATATTCGCGGGAACGGGACTTTTCAACCCTATGAAATCGCTCGTAAATTTTCGATAACTCGTGTTTGGGAATACCGATTCCTGTATCTTCAATAACGATCGTGATCTCATTAGCATTTGCTCTTTTCGTTTGGACGGTAATACTCCCTTTTTCCGTATAGCGAATGGCATTATCCATTAAATTTAAGATGATTTGTTCCATGCGAAGACCGTCAGCATAAACCATCGGCAGGTCCCTTTGAAGACCCGCTTTAATTTCCAGACCTTTCTCTCTTGCTTTCAATTCTGCCTTTAAGGTTACATTTTCGATGACTTCCACAAGATCAATCCATTCCATATTTAACCCGATTTTACCTTCTTCCATTTTGGACAGTTCAAATAAATCGTGTATCAAGTGGCTCAACCGGAATGTCTCTTGGTGAATGATATCCAAATATCGATTTCTTTCCTCCTCCGTCTCATACAAACCCTCTTTGACGACTTTGGCGTAACCTTCCAAATAAGTCATCGGTGTTCTTAACTCATGAGAGATGTTGGCCAGAAATTCGCTGCGCGTATCCCGATACCTTTGTAAATCCAAGGCCAAATCATTGATGGCGTGAGCCAATGAGCCTATCTCATCCCCGGAAATCACTTGAACCCGGGTTTCCAGGTTCCCTTTGGCAATTTTGCGGGTCGCCTCCTCCATTTGAATTAGAGGATTGGATAATTTTCTTGAAATGACGAAGGTTAACCCTAATGCAAGAAAAAACGCGCCTATACCTGCAAGGACTAACAAATCCCGAATATCTTGAACCGATTGTTTAATGCCTTCTGTAGAGGCTAAAACTTTCACCAGTCCGGAGAAAATTTGATCAATCACAAATCCGACCGGCAATAACACAACAAGAAACAGGAGAATGATTGTTCCGCCCAGTTTAAAGACAATACGGTTCCACTTCATTTGCGTTCGTCATTTCCTTGAAATTTATAGCCTACTCCCCAAACCGTCTGAATCGGGTTATATAGCAGACCTGCTTTTCGCGTTTTTTCCCGAATATTCTTCACATGGGTATCCACGGTACGGCTATCACCGAAAAAATCTTGACCCCAAATTTGCTCTAATAAAACTTCCCGCGTAAAAGCCCGTTTCGACTGATCCGCTAATACATACAGCAGATCAAATTCTTTTTGGGTAAAATCGACCGGTATTTCCAAAACGAGCACCTGCCTGCCTTCCGGATCAATAGTCAATCCAGGATGTTTGATCAATTTTGTTTGCGTTGTAATGTTTTCGCCCATTTGCGAACGCCTTAATAAGGCAAACACCCGGGCTATTAACTCTTCCGCAGCAAAGGGTTTTACTAAATAATCATCGGCTCCAACATTTAGTCCATGGATCGTATCCTTCGTTTCTGTCCGGGCAGTTAACATCAGGATCGGGGTTTGCTTTGTTTCTCGAATTTTACGGCAAACCTCCCAACCATCCATATCCGGCATCATGATATCCAAAATAATCAGATCAAAATCATGCACTCGCGCTAACGATAACGCTTCATTGCCGTTCTTCGCTTCTGTTACATCGTATCCATTCTTGGTCAAATACAGTCGTAGCAAGTTCCGCATATTCCATTCGTCGTCCACAACGAGTATTTGAAATTTTTGCATATTCATGGCTATAGCTGCCCATCTTTAAATGGTTTCCAACGCCGTAAGAATAAAGTGTTTGTTACAACAGACACAGAACTAAACGCCATGGCTGCCCCCGCCAAGATTGGGGTTAACAAACCAAATGCAGCGACAGGGATTAAAACGATATTATAAGCAAAAGCCCAGAATAAATTTTGCCTAATCTTGCGCATGGTTGCCTTTGAAAGTCGGATGGTGTCCACAATTCCTATCAGATCACCGCGCATCAGCGTCACATCTGCAGCCTCAATGGCCACATCAGTGCCTGTGCCTATGGCAATGCCAATATGGGCTGCAACAAGGGCGGGAGCATCGTTGATACCGTCTCCAACCATCGCGACAATCTTTCCCCTGCTTTTCAATTTTTCCACTTCATTTGATTTATCTTCCGGTAGCACTTCTGCCAATACGCGATCAATGCCTACCTGCTTGGCTATCGCCACCGCCGTGCGCTGATTATCTCCCGTGATCATAATCACTTCGATGCCCATTCTCTTTAATTGCTTTACGGCTTCAGCTGATGATTCTTTTACGGTATCCGCAACAGCGATCATTCCGGCCAATTCGGCATCCATAGAGATCAACATCGCTGTTTTACCTTCGGACTCCAATTTTTCCATCTGTTCCAGTACCGAATCAACAGGGACATGATTTTCTTTCATCCATTTTTTATTGCCAATCCGTATTTTTTTTCCCTCAATATCCGCTTCAATACCATGGCCTGGAATTGCATTAAACCCGAAAACTTCTAACGATTCCAATCCTTTTTCTTTTGCGCCGTTTACAATCGCTTCCCCTAAAGGATGTTCCGAGCCTTTTTCGGCTGCAGCCGCAAATTGAAGCAGTTCATTTTCTGAAATATTTCCGATGGTGATGATATTCGTGATTTCCGGTTTCCCTTTTGTGATCGTCCCTGTTTTATCTAAAACAACCGTTGTTACCCGATGGGCACTTTCTAAATGTTCGGCGCTTTTGATTAAAATGCCATTCTCTGCGCCTTTACCCGTCCCAACCATGACCGCTGTAGGTGTGGCTAGCCCTAACGCACAGGGGCAGGCAATGACCAATACCGTTACAGCGCTAATCAGAGCGGGTGTAAAACCAATAAGGAAATAAGTCAGGGCAAAAGTAACGATGGCGATCCCAATGACAATAGGCACAAAAATGCCGGAAATTTTATCCGCCAGACGTTGAATGGGGGCTTTGGACCCTTGCGCTTCTTCTACTAATTTAACAATTTGGGCAAGCGCCGTATCCTTTCCAACTTTGGTTGCTTTAAATGTAAAAGAACCGTGTTTATTGATCGTTGCCCCAATGACAGAATCGCCCGCTTTTTTGGTAACGGGCATACTTTCACCGGTTAACATCGATTCATCTATACTGCTATGTCCTTCTATGATTTCCCCGTCTACCGAGATTTTCTCCCCTGCCCTTACAAAAATAACATCCCCCACGACAACTTCTTCAATAGGGAGATCGACTTCCAAACCATTACGAATCACACGGGCGGTCTTGGCTTGTAAACCCATTAGTTTCTTGAGCGCTTCAGAGGTTTGTCCTTTCGCTTTGGATTCCAAAAATTTACCCATGAGGATCAACGTAATAATAATGGCCGCTGCTTCAAAGTAAAGGTGATGCCTGCTGCCTGTTAAAACTGAAACCAAACTATAGAAATAGGCCGCTGAGGTTCCCATAACAACAAGAACATCCATATTGGCGCTTCCGCCGCGAAGAGCTTTGTACGCTCCTCTGTAAAAACGCCACCCTACATAAAACTGTACCACCGTGGCCAATACAAGCGCTATATAGGGATGAATTTGATACCCTATATCCAGATT
>DASWUO010000324.1:0-1867 GCA_036401615.1 Bacilli bacterium
AAAAATCATGGTTTTCTGAGCCGGGGGTATTTCTTCGTGATTATTTAACTGCCTCCTTAGTAAATCCTAATGCGCCTGAATTTTATAAGTATTTTATTGAACATGCAGCACTCAATTATGTCATGTTTTTTAATTATGTCATTCCGGTGGTTCAAATTGTGCTTGGACTATTCATTATTTTTGGATTCAAAATGATCCCTTCCATTCTTATCTGCCTTTTCATGCACGTTAACTTTATTTTATCCGGAAATATGAACTTAATCAGCCTCACTCTTTATACAAGCGCTTTTAGCTTGTTGCTAAGCAGAAATCTTGCTTGCTTTTTAAGCTTGGATTTATATTTCAAAAACAAGTCTACTCGTAAGATGAAACAACCGATGGGCGATTCTTTAAATAACTGGGGTAATGAAACTGTATATTAACTAGAATGTCCCGATTTATCCTTACTTGAGAATGGAGAGGATCCACCAAATTAATCCAACGATATTCATTAACAAAAAGAAAACCAATCCTATTTTTTTCATTAATTGTATCACCGAACCCCCTTTGAAATAAAAAAGCGGGTTCTTTTCGCGGCAAATGCAGCTCTGAACTCGCTTTTTTATCGTTTATTCTCTAGCCAATTTATAAATCAGGATTGGCATGCTTTGCTTTAAGCTTAGACCAGCGGCGCTCAATTTCTTCATCGAAGGATTTAAGGATTTCCGCGTTTTCCGGCTTGGTTAAATGCCTGGTTTTCCCCATGGTTTTCAGCCAATCGGCGGTGGATATACGTTTATTCTTGTCTTCCGGATTGTAGGTAATATTCGTAACGCCGCGTTCGACTTCATAAAGCGGGAAGAAGCAGGAATCCACCGCGGCTCCAACAATCGTGGAACCTTCCTTCTCCTCAGAAAGCCAGTTTAACGGACAAGCAATGAGAATTTTACCAAAAACCATACCTTCGTTCTGGGCATAATATTGAGCTTTCGCTGCTTTCTTCACCAAGTCGATCGGGTAGGCCTCGGATCCTGTGAAGACATAAGGGATATGAGTTGCAGCCATGATTTGTGCTGTATCTTTGTGGTGAAACGTCTTGCCTGTCTGGTATTTACCCACATTGGATGTAGATGTCCTGTGCCCTATTGGTGTAGAGTAGGACATTTGTGCGCCAGTATTCATATATCCTTCGTTATCGTACTCAAGTATAATCATTCTGTGGTTACGAAGAGCAGCACCAATCGCTGGTCCCATACCAATGTCCATTCCGCCGTCCCCTGTAATCATAACAAAGGTGAAGTCGTCTTTCAGGCCAAGATGATCTAATTCCCCGCGGCGTTTACGCTCCCAGAACATTTCCACTACACCGGAAAGGGTAGCAGCCCCATTCTGGAATAAGTTATGGATGTAAGTTGCTTTATGAGCAGAGTATGGAAAGCCGGTTGTAACAACCATTGCACAACCTGTGTGGAAGATGGAAACAATATCGCCCTCTATCCCTTTAAAAAACAGTTCCAAGCCGGAGAAGATTCCGCATCCCGGGCATGCTCCATGGCCTGGAGCAATACGTTTAGGTTTCTTGGTCAGGTTACGAAGAGGGGGAATTTTGACATTCAACATTCCGGTTTCTTCGTTCTCGGTAACGGCAATTAATCCGGTTTTTAAATCCTCATATTTCATAGGTTCAAGTACACGTTTGGCTGCTTTATTAGGATCCCCGGGTGTATGGCCGTAATAGTCAAAGGGGATATCTACAGACCCACTCTTCATAGCATCAATGGCTAACTGGAACAAGTGATGTCCGTCTTCGTTATAGAAGTCCTTGCCGCCTAATCCGTAGATTCTGCTTATGACTAAAGTGGAGTGGTTTCTATGTGTGAATAAAGCG
>DASWUO010000325.1:0-6637 GCA_036401615.1 Bacilli bacterium
TGCTGCACATAGGTTTGTAGATTTCCATGGTTTCGACCGTGCTCTGTTGCATGAATGGTGGCAATTAACGGTAGGTGATACAACTGTTTAAGTTCCCTGGCGGTATAAAAGACCAACCAATCATGGGCATGAACAAGATCAAAGCGATATCCCTCTTCAACCAATTGAATTGCATAATCTGTAAAGGCCAAGTTCATTTCGAAAACCCAATCCAGGAAATCGACAGGCGATAAGGACTGCATGACCTTCACGCGGTGTACATGAATTTGATCCATCACCTCATAAACTTCACGGTGGGGGACATCACAAGTAATCACATGAATGGTGTGTCCTTGCAGTGATAAAAATTTGGCCAAATCATACACAGCGCGTGATAAACCGCCAATAATAAGAGGCGGAAATTCCCAAGCCAGCATTAAAATATGGTTATGACCGGCAGAAGGCGGCCGGAAATCTTGTGTGAGGCCAGGGACATTGGATGATTTCACCAGCAGTCGGTCAGAACCTTTGGTTTGAAAACAGGAATAATGAAGAAACGCAAAACAGGGCGTTTCCCGCTCAATAGCATCAAGCTGCTCCAATGAAAATTCTTTAGTATGAAGCCAATCCAACAATTGATGGAAGTTGCCCAAATGATACTTAATACGTGAAATGGCATAGCTTGGAACAGTCTGTGCATCTATGATAAAAGCCCAATCACTGCTCTGGGCCAAGAATAATTCCCTGCAGGCTTGATTAGCTAACCGTAGATCCGCATCCTTCAAATCATGGGGAAAGCGATATTTATTGGCTGCAGCAATCATCCGATCTTCAGCTAGATGAAGATGCTTGTAAATCCAATCATTGTCAGGTTGAAGCCATACCCCGGAATATCCGCCCCGCCCCCAGGAACTAAAGGGCAGCTTACCTTCTTCATGTTCCGGGTATTCTCTCAGGTATTCGCAAGGGGTGACCATTTGCAGATTGCTCTCTCCCTCATGGATCCTGCGGCATAGCTGCTCAATCCATTGTGGACCTTCATACCACCAATGCCCGAATAATTCCGCATCGTAAGGGCAGACGATCATGGGCTTCCTGGGCATAGAAGAACTAAGCTGTTCCACCTTTCTTTCCAAACTCTCCACAAAGTGTCCTGCATGTATACCCGCTTTATCCGATGCCCATCCTGGTTCGTAGGGTTGCTTATTTACAGAGTCTGCTGAAATCCGGTGATATTTCAATCCGGTATTTACCCTTTCCCCTGTGGCAAGAAGATAGGGTTTGATATATTCCCACTCTGCCGCATCGTGCCAACCTAAATCAAAACCAATATCCCGGTAATATTCCCGGTAATCCGGGTCGCCGGGATAGCCAAGGCTGGAACTCCAAATTTGCTTTGAGGAGTGGGGATCGCGGGCAAAGGCATGCAGCCCTGCTGTCGTTCTGACAGGAGCGTATACATCTGCTGCGGGGGTTGGAACCGAGTGTTGAACCGTGTGGGTATCCACGATGAAATACTGAATACCCTGCTCCTTGAGAAGCCGGTCTACCCGGTTGACATAACCGCATTCAGGAAGCCAAATTCCCATGGGCGGACGGCCAAAGTGCTGCCGATATACATCCACCGCTGTTGTAATTTGAGCGCGAATGGTTTCATCATTCTTCATCAAGGGTATAAATCCGTGGGTTGATGCACTTGTAATAATGTCCAAATAGCCGCTTTCTTGAAACTGCCTGAAGAGGGGGATAAGGTTACGCTGGTTTTCGATAAAAATTTGCTTCAAATGGGTGAATTTGTGGAAGTACATTAGGCTTATTTTATAAAATTCGGCATTTTCTTTGTTGCGTACGACCTCTTTCCCCGCTAATTCCACCAGTTTGTTAAAATGTGCTTCACATCTGGTTTGCATCAGGGGATCATCCATCAAGGCCAATAAAGTGGGAGTGAGTGTCAGGGTAAGCCTAAACGTTATACGGTCATGCAAGAGCCTTGACAGCACATCAACTAAGGGCAGATAGGTTTCTATCATGGCTTCGTAAAACCAGCGTTCTTCCATGTGGAATTCATGGCTGTAATGTCTGACATACGGAAGGTGGGCATGCAGAACCAACGCCAAATACCCGGAAGGTAATGGTTTTCTCAAGTGGAACTCCCCTCCAACCCATAGAGGGAGTAGGCCGAAAAGCGTTCATAATCAACAGGCTTGATTTGAACTGCGGGATTAGATGGGTGATGAACTCCAGCCTCCTCCCCGGAGCGGTAAGGTGTGTTTCTCGGGGTTTGGGCAGAATTGGAACGGATCAGGGGAATGAACTGTCCATGGCTGTTTGTAATGCCGTAATCGGCGATATAATTGGTGTTTGGTTTTAACTGGTGGATATAACAGGAATCGATGCATTCAACGGAAAAGTCATGATAGATTTGAGGAGTGCTGTCATTAAAGACGGGAGTGTCCGCGGTATAAAGGCGAATAAATTTAGGCATGACTGTCCATTCGGAAGAAAAGTGTTGTTTCACCATGGCCTTCTTGCGCTCACTTATTTCCCAGTATAGAAACAAACAAGAAGGATCTCGGACAAGAATCTGCAACATATCTTTGTTATAGACGTCTGGAATAGTATAACGAATAGAGTTCATGAGAATCCCTTTCTATAGTGGTTTGCCGCAATCAGCGTCTACTGGTGGTGATTTTTACAAAATAATCGTATGGATTGGTTGATTCCACCAAATTCAAATAGTCGTGCAGCGGGATGTCCTCATACCGGCGAATTTCCCCCGTGAAATACCGGGCGACCAGTTCCATGGATTGATTATCATAGCCTACGGATGCGATTTGTTTCGATTCAAATGTAATGGCAAGGTTCCCCACCATACCATCCTCCTTTCTTGGCACTGAACTTGTTCTAAATATATGCGCGGAGGGTTGTTTTTTAGAATTTGTGTAGATACAGTTTCTGTTAGACGGCCTGTTTTTATTCAAATTGAAACGAGCTTTTTCAAGACGGGTAATGGGAATAAATATGTTATAAAGTTCTATTGTTAAAAAAGAGGATTAAGCTTTAAAGGAGCGAATAAATAAGTTAATCACTTCTATACATCCTTGAAGATTCATTATAGCAATCATTGAATTAAACGGAGGAATGATGATTATGAGCTTTTGTTGCGGTGCGAGTATGATAGGCACCAAGGGAACGTTAAAGCATATCCGAACACAAATTCATAACGTCCCGCTCTTGTTGTGTCCGGTGTGCCATCGGGTAGAGGTTCATTATCTCATTGAAAACGAATACGAAATATTAGCCGATTATGCACACGGTGATCGAGCCTCTGAGGTGGATTTTCAAGAATATGTGGACAGCCACAATGATGACAAATTGTTCGAAAATTGCGTTAACCACGAGAATGAAGATCCCATGGATGTAGTGCAGAGTCAAATTGATATGTCTTTGGATTTGTTGATCGTGGCCAAACAATTCCAGGATACGGAATGGGAAACACAGCTAAAGAAGCGCTTGATGACTCTAAGCAAGAGACGCCACAAATTAAGGCAAAAGAAAATGATGGGTGGATTGAAATGACGCAGGTTGGCAGCAGACAGGAGAAAATGCTTAACGCCTCACGTTGAGGCGTTTTTTGTTTGTGTTATAATGGTAACTATTAAGCATGTAAAGAATTATTATTGTACTCATCCGATGTACCCGCTTATATTAAGGGGTCTCTTCGAACAATATAGGTGTGGGGTGGAAGTGTTGTTACTTGTACTTTTCAAAAAAATAGTCGGCAAACGGCAATCCCTCATGTCAATCACTTCCGAATTGCCGCAAGCAGGAACTGAAACTCCCGAACAAAAAGTCACGGAGATTCAAAGAGGAGATGCGCAAGAGCTTCGAAATCGATTTATTACAGAATACCAGCCGTATGTCGCCAAGATTACCAGCCGATTCTGCAAGAGGTATATTGACCCGGCGCGTGACGATGAGTTTAATATTGCGCTCATCGCTTTTGATGAAGCCATAAACCAGTTTTCCAACCAGAAAGGCCGTTCCTTTCTTGGTTTTGCTGAAACCGTCATCCGCCGCCGATTGATTGATTATATTCGCAAGGAAAGTAAGTTCAACAAACAGGTTCCTTACAGCTCATTCGAACTGGAGGATGACGAAAATCATGTTTCTAACCCCGTAGAGATTCATCAAGCCATGGATCAATATGAAAGAGAGCACATCATTGCGGCCCGCAGGAATGAAATTACCGATTTTAACCGGAAGCTGTCCCAGTTTGGTATATCGTTTGCCGACTTGGTCGAAAGCTCCCCCAAACATTACGATACAAGAAACACCTTGTTTGAGATTGGCAGGACGATGGCCGGGGATGAGCAAATGATGAAGGCCATTTACGGCAAAAAGCTGCTTCCTATCAAAGAATTGTTGGCCAAAGTGGAAGTATCACGAAAAACGTTGGAACGCAACCGTAAATTTCTTATTACCATTGCCATCATCTATCATGGGCCTTATCTATATTTACAAGATTATCTACATATTAAACCAACCGGAAAGGAGGGATAATCCATGAATAAAGGCATTGTCATGGAAGTTAAGTCTAAGCATCTGTTCGTGATGACCTCTGGGGGTCAGTTTATCAAGCTTTCCCGTAAAACGACCCATGGTCAAATTGGGGAGGAAATTGAATTTTCAGAACCAAGGGGCAGATGGATCAACCCCTCCTTCCATTTCACATCCGCCTTAGCTGCAGCTGTTATTTTTGGAATCATCGTGTTTTCCGTATTCGGTGGTTTTGGAAATGGCCAAGTTGTGGCTTATTATACGTTGGACATTAACCCTGGTATAGAGTTGGGGGTCAATGATGAAGAAAAGGTCATTAAAGTCAGGGCGCTAAACAAGGATGGTGCCAAGCTGTTGGATAAATTGAATTATAAAAATCAAACCCTGGAAAATGTAACTCAACTATTGATGGAACAAATCGAGGCAGAAGGACTGTTGGTAAAGGAGGCCGGAGATATTGTAATCACAAGCACGGTGATGAAAGACAAAGCGGGAATCGATGAACAAGCGGTCCTGATCAGGATGGAACACAAAATTAAAGAAGTGATTACCAGAAAACATCCTAAGGATGCTGAAAAAGTAAAGATTACTTCTCTGTCAACTCCCCGGGAAGTTCGAGCTAATGCTATTGATAAGGGAGTATCTACAGGGAAGCTTGCAGTTAAACTTATCATTGCCAAAAGTGAGGGAACGGTAAAACCCGTTAAAGCCCCTAAACCCACGCCAACACCGTTAGAAAACAAGCCAACCAAGGAACCTTTTGTAAAAAAACCGGATAATCAACCCGTCAATACCCCGGATGCTTCTCCAAGAAGAGAAGATCAGGACAAGAGCAAGCGTAAAGGTGTCACGATCCAAGAACTTAAGGACAGCACGATCCAAGAAATTGTGAAGGACTTTGGTGGAATGGATGAACTCCTAACTTCCAAGAAATCCATCAGTAAAGAAGAATTCAGGCAGCTCTTAGAAGATGATGAAGATGAGCATGAAGAAAACGAACGGGGCGATAAAGACAAGAAAAAAAATAAAGACCGAAAAAATAAAAAGGACAACCAAGAAAATAATGATTAGAATGGAGTTGGCAATCACGGCGATAATATAATATGATACAATAAAGTCGCTGAACCGAAAGGGTATTACACATGGATTCTATTAAAACCCGGTTTACTTTTCAGATATTACCTTCGTCCATTGAATCAATCGAATCATTGGCACAGCTTCCGACAGCAGCAGCTCCTTCCGATGCCCTAATCATTTGTGCCGCAAGCAGGGAAACAACCGCCTTACCATCCTTACAAGGGCTTCATCCTAATCTTCTTCAAGCTATTCAACAATTAAGAGTGAAAAAAATTTTTACCGGTGAAGCCAAACAGATTCATATTATTCCTACCTTGGGGTTGAGCCCGTATGCCCACATCATCCTGATGGGGCTGGGCGATTACCAGGCGATACAAACTATAAAGACAGGGAATACCGCCATCCCTTCCATCATTAATAATTACAGGGATATGGCGGCTCGTTTAACCCGAATGATCCAGAAGCACAAGATAGCATCTTTCACTGTGTATTTCTCCCCGGACCTTTTCCTCCCGCCATTTCCCTTATTCTTGGAGTCCATTGTCCAGGCTTTTACCGAAGGTGTGCTGCTGGGCGGTTACCGGATGAAATCCTACCGTCAGGAAAGGGAAAAAATAGTTCCGTTACGTGAGGCGCATTATTTGATTGAACCCGGCAGCAGTGTATCCATTAAGAATGACGAACCAGATCTGCAATCCATCGAATTATCGATACAAAGAGCGGAGATCTGCGCACTAAGCACGAATTATGCCCGCGATCTTACCAATTTGCCGGGAAATATGCTGGTACCAAGCAATCTGGCTGTTGAGGCACTTGGATTAGCAGAAAAATATGGATTTGAATGCACTATATTGGATGAAGAAGAGATTTTAAAGCAGGGCATGGGTGGACTTTATAATGTAGGTAAGGGGAGTATCCATCCGCCGCGTATGATCATGTTGAAATATCAGGGGCTGCCGTCTTCAACAGATATGTTAGGGTTGGTGGGAAAAGGAATTACTTTCGATACTGGCGGAATCTC
>DASWUO010000326.1:0-5436 GCA_036401615.1 Bacilli bacterium
GTGGAATAGGCTAATAGTAAGCTGAGTAGAAGATATTCCTCAATTTTTGGCCTGGAGAAGGGAGTTGATTCAATTGAACTGGTTATGGAGACTTCTGATTGGCGCGGGATCTTTATTGTTGGCTGATCTGCTTCTGGACGATGTGTATATCCGCGGGTTTGTGATCGCCTTATTGGCCTCATTGATATTAGGTCTGGTCAACATCTTTGTGCGGCCAGTGCTGGTATTCTTTACCTTGCCGGTGACGTTTTTGACCTTCGGTTTATTTCTATTGGTCGTGAATGCCTTAACGTTCTGGCTTGCTTCCGGGCTCGTACCCGGATTTGAGGTTCACGGGTTTTGGGCGGCTTTCTGGGGAGCACTTATTACAGCGGTCATCAATGGCATTTTCAATTCTTATCTTGAGAAACGCAATAGGTAATTGAACAGATCCCACCACGCCTTTGGATAATGCGTACCAAGTTGGGTCCCTATGTGTAGAAAGGGTATAATAAACTGGAAGAAGTAAACATTAAAAGGGTCTGCCTTGTGTTGATATAGGAAGAAAGGAGATACAATGACAACGGAAAAAACAATAATAGAAACACGTTGGAACTTCGACAACAGTTATGCCCGTCTGCCGAAATCAGTTTTTACCATCCTCAACCCAACCCCTGTACGCTCACCGAAGTTGATCATTCTTAATGATCCGTTGGCAGCATCCCTGGGGTTGAACGTCCAAGCGCTGCAAAGCCATGATGGCGCAGCGGCGCTTGCCGGCAACCAGATTCCCGAAGGCGCTTTGCCTCTGGCTCAGGCTTACGCGGGGCATCAATTTGGGCATTTTACCATGTTGGGGGACGGCCGGGCTATACTCATTGGCGAACAGATCACGCCCCAGGGTGAGCGGGTTGATATTCAGCTTAAGGGTTCAGGTAAAACGCCATACTCCCGCGGAGGCGATGGTCGAGCGGCACTTGGACCGATGCTGCGCGAATACATCATCAGCGAAGCCATGTGTGCGCTTGGTATTGCTACCACCCGCAGCCTAGCGGTGGTGACAACCGGCGAGTCAGTCATCCGCGAAACCAAGCAACCGGGTGCAATTCTGACCCGCGTGGCTGCCAGTCATCTGCGCGTCGGCACCTTTCAATACGTTTCCAAATGGGGCACTATTGAAGATCTCCGGGCCTTGGCGGATTACACATTGCAAAGACATTTCCCAGAAGTTGAAGCTGATGAGAACCGCTATCTTTTCCTGCTTCAGGAAGTGATCCAGCGTCAGGCCGTGCTGATTGCCAAATGGCAGCTCGTTGGCTTTATTCACGGGGTGATGAACACCGACAACATGGCCCTTAGCGGAGAAACCATTGATTATGGTCCTTGCGCCTTCATGGATGCCTTTGACCCAGTAACGGTATACAGTTCCATTGACGTTCATGGCCGCTATTCCTATGGCAATCAGCCGTATATTGCCGGATGGAATCTTGCGAGATTTGCTGAAACCCTGTTGCCGCTGCTGCATGCCGACGAGGCGCAGGCTGTCAGACTGGCTGAGGATGCGATTTCAGACTTTACCGGGTTGTATCACCGTCATTGGCTCGCGGGAATGAGGGCAAAACTGGGAATCTTTAACGAAGAGTCACAGGATGAATCCCTCATTGAAGGCCTCCTCAGTATGATGCAGAAGTATGGTGCGGACTACACCAATACCTTCCGCGCCTTAGCTTTGGATAAGCCGGAGGATACGATTCTGTTTGGCACCACGGAATTTACCCAGTGGCATGAACTGTGGCAGGCGAGACTAGGCAGGCAGCAAGAACCAATCGCCTCCTCGCATCAGTTGATGCGGAACAGCAATCCTGCGCTAATCCCCCGCAACCACAGGGTAGAAGAAGCACTGGAAGCCGCGGTGAAACAAGGAGACTACAGTGTGATGGAACGGCTGCTTGATGTTCTCTCACACCCCTACGCGCACTCCCCTGAACAGGCTGATTACTCCACACTACCTGCGCAGTCAACCCGTCCTTACCGAACCTTTTGCGGTACCTGATATAGAAGAACAACATCATAATAAATGTTTACACTAAAGGGCATACTAATGGCCCTTTTTCTATGAGAGATTCGTTTTTTTCTGGAATTTTAGTTTGTACATATCTTCATCAGCAATAACTAACAAACCATCTAATGATTTCGCGTCGTTCGGATATTGAGCAGTTCCTATGGAAACAGAAATATGAATATTAAGTTCATCAGAGAATTTATGTAATTCATTGTTGATATGTGTAATTATTATTTCCTTGCCAATTTCATTAGTAAAAGGGGCAATAATCAAAAATTCATCTCCGGACCAGCGGGCAACAATGTCCCTTTTACCTGTATTTCTTGAAAGTATAATGGCAAGTTGTTGAAGTACGGTATCGCCCAACTTATGGCCGTATGTATCATTTATCCTCTTGAAGTCGTCTACATCAATAAGAAATAAACTTAATTTCTCTTCTTTTTTATCCATTAAAACGGAAAGCTTGGGAAAGGTTCGGGTAACATATCTCCTGTTATAGACTTTGGTTAACACATCTTTTTCAGAGAGAAGTTTTACCTGGTCGTATTTCTTCCCCAGCCACCAATAAACAATAATAACGATCAGACCCAAGAAGGGAAATTTCCAAGCTGGAAAATTGTAGTAAAGTGTACCATACACTCTCATGATTACTATGGCCACTAAAGCAACTATTACAGTATATATTCTTCCTGTATATTTCATTTTCTCTCACCATCATAAAGTATAACAGAATGGGTTAAGAAGGGTATATCATTAATTTTGCTTATTCGTCTGTCATTGATATATAATTTACTTGAATTTACCAAAATACCGAAGGGATGATAGTGATGAGTAATGCGTTTGCCATTCGTGAACTATTGTTTGAAGAGTTGTATTTAGCAGTTCGAACAACAATTAAACTAATCACCAAAGTGAAGGCAGAACATTGGGAATATCGACCTGGTGAAAATATGAGGAGTTTAAAAGAGCTGGCGAATCATTTAGTTCAAATCCCGTATGTGGATTTAGCTATTATGCAGGAAAAAAACAGCGATACAGTGGACAAGCTGCAAAATACGGATTTATTCACGACAGATCCACAAGAGATGATCAAGATTATGGAACAGGGATTCATGGCTTTACAAGATTACATAGTTTCATTTACGGAAAATGACCTTTTACAGAAGCATACTAAAGCATTCTATTCCGGGGAAGATTCGAATGGTTATTCTCAGGCCAAATGGCTTGTTGAAATTACGACACATGCGTTTCACCATCGTGGTCAGTTGTTTAATTATCTCAAGCAGTTGGGTTACCAAGTCAATATGTTTGATTTGTATTAAATTACGGCAGGGAACACCCAAGGAGGGCAACGCCATGCTTGCAGTAAGGAAACATGTCCAGGAACAAGTAGTGCCCCTTTCGCGGGATGAGGTTTGGAACTTGCTTAGCGATACCAATCATATGAACAGAGTGATCCAAACCTTCAGGTTGGATTTTGAAGGGATTGTTGCGGATAAAAGCGGCGTTTATCTTAAAGCATTCACAAAATTGATGGGCTTTTATAGAATGACCTGGAAGGAATATCCCTTCGAGTGGAGCAAAGGCCATTACTACAGCGTTTATCGGGAATTTGATAACGGGCCGATCAAGTCCTATCATATGGTTGTGGAGCTTCATGATGCAGAGGAAAAGCTGCCTGGCGGGGGGAAAGCAACCCGCATTGTGCTCGATGCCAACGTACAATCGGCAAATCTGCTGTGGAATCTCATCGTTCCGCGGACCGTTAATAAGAAACTGAAGCAAATTATCAATTACACTTTATCTTATGTGCAGCAGACAATCCAAGGGAAGTCGAATCCGATCCCTCAGTCCAAACGGGACTATGGGGTGAATCAAGCCGAGCTGGACCGATTGTTTGCAGACTTGTTGAAAACTGAAGCGAAACCGGCCTATATTCCACTGCTGCGCAACCACTTATTAATGTGTGACGATGACATGGTAATAAATATGCGTGTCTATGAACGGGCCAGAGAGTGGAGCTGCAACCGGGATGATCTGCTGCGTTTCTTTCTCTATTGTACCCAGGCAGGGATATTGAATTTATCTTGGCATCTGATTTGCCCGAATTGCCGCGTTTCTAAGGAGAGTGCGGATACGCTGTCCCAAGTGAACACATCGTACCATTGCGATTTCTGCGGAATCTCCTACGACAACAATCTGGACAAGTACATGGAGTTGTGTTTCTCGGTGCACCCGGCGATTCGTAAGGCGTATAAACAATTCTACTGCAGCGGGGGGCCGGCGGTTAGTCCGCATATTGAAACTCAAGTATTTGCCAGATCACAGCAACCCATCACTTTGCAAATACCGGAAGGAAATACGCCATACAGGCTCCGTGTGCTGCAAACAAACCATACAATGGAGCTAAAGACCCAGCTCAGCAAGGAGCTTAAAGGCGAATCAGCTCCATTCATTTATACATCCGATGGATGGTGGCTTAATAGCCGGCCAGTTGACCAAATCGCTTACTCTGAAGAACATCGGACGTTATCCATACATAATCAAAGCGATCGGGATGTTGTCGTCGTTTTGGAGAATATCGATTGGGAAGAACTCACCGTAACCGCGGCCAAAGTATGCACCATGCACGAATTCCGCCGGATGTTTTCTTCCGAAATCCTGGCGCCCGGCCATGAGATTGGCATCGAGAACGTCACGTTCATGTTCACTGATTTACTAGGCTCGACTTCCTTCTATGAACATGTGGGAGATGCGCCGGCCTATGGGCAGGTTCGCCAGCATTTTGATTACATGGCCCAGTGGATTCAATTAAATAACGGAACCATTGTCAAGAACATCGGCGATGCGGTTATGGCGGTTTTTGAAAAACCCGAAGACGGCATTAAAGCCGCGTTGGAAATTCAACAGCATATCGACCAGTTTAACGCCACCTCGGTCAATGCTTCACAAGATGAACCCCTTGTTCTCAAAATAGGTCTGCATCACGGTTCCGCCATCTCGGTAAATTCGGACAACCGCATGGATTATTTTGGACGAAATGTGAATATTGCAGCACGGGTGCAGGGCTTGAGCAAAGGGAACGATGTGATGATCAGCGGCGACTGCATGGCACGTACGGGTGTGGCAGAGCTTATTGCGGGCATGAACGTGTCTGCCCAACCTTTTGAAGCCTCCTTGCGCGGCATAGAAAACAAGCTGGTGGTCTTTCAACTAATATAGAAGAGGAAGTGAGCTTTAATGATTAACATAACTATTCCAACACCTGATGTTACGATTTTCAAACAGAAGGATCCCAAGATGAGTCATATTTACGGGTTTACGGATTTTCACCTGATTTCTAGAGAGCTGGGTGGGATCTTTATGTTCTACAACGATAAGGGACAGTTATTGTT
>DASWUO010000327.1:0-5288 GCA_036401615.1 Bacilli bacterium
GAAAATGGGTACAATTTGAACTGCTGCAGAAAGGAATTTCCAAAGAGCATATTACGGAAGCTATAGGAAGTATTGAAACGGAAGACGAGTTTCGTTGCGCTATGGAGTTGGCTGCTAGAAGATGGGGGAATATGAAGGGAGCATTCTTGGACCGTAAGCGTAAGACAATGGCTTTACTTTTAAGAAGAGGATACACGGCTTCCTTAGTAAATAGGGTTCTAAAAGAACTCGATTTAACCCAAACGAATGATGATTCGGATAATATTAATGACATTAATTATTAATAATATAATTGCTAAATTTTTGATTTGCTTGACAATAATCTTTTACTAAAGATAAAATAATAATATGATTTCTTAATATTAGGATCAATTCTCTCCATTATCATCCTGATTGATTCCTGTATTAAAGAATCCGGTTCGCCAAATTTCCTTATTTTTTTATGAAACTACATGTGAATTTTTTTAGAAAACTAAATGTCTTAGGTGATAACCTAAGGAATCAACGAGGAGGCCACAAGATGCCAGTTTACATCTGGGTATTGATTATTCTCGTTGTTGGTGCAGTAAGCTTTGGTGTCGGTTATTTTATCCGCAAATCCATTGCAGAAGCTAAAATCTCAAGTGCTGAACGTGAAGCTGAGAAGATTGTAGAATCAGCTAAGAAGGACGTAGAGGCATTAAAGAAAGAAACGGTATTGGAAGCAAAGGACGAAGTTTACAAAATCCGAACCGAGGCTGAAAAAGACATTCGTGAACGTCGAAGTGAAATTCAACGTCAGGAAAGACGATTGTTGCAAAAAGAGGAATCGCTGGATAAAAAATTAGAATCTCTGGAGTTTAAAGAAGAAAAAGTAGCCAACAAAGAGAAACGCATTGAAGAAACACAAGCTCAAATCGACTTGATTTATAAAAGCCAAGTAACCGAATTAGAGAGAATTTCCGGATTGACGACAGAAACTGCTAAACAAATTATTTTGAATAATGTAGAGCAGGAAGTTAGGCATGAGACGGCTCAATTAATTAAAGAAATTGAGCAGCAGGCGAAGGATGAAGCGGATAAGAAAGCAAGGGAAATCATCACTCTTGCTATCCAAAGATGCGCAGCCGATCATGTAGCAGAAACAACAGTATCTGTTGTAACGCTCCCTAATGATGAAATGAAGGGTCGTATTATCGGTCGTGAAGGCCGGAATATTAGAGCCTTAGAGACTTTAACCGGAATTGATTTAATTATCGATGATACGCCGGAAGCTGTAATATTATCAGGGTTTGATCCGATCCGCCGGGAAATTGCCAGAGCGGCTTTGGAGAAACTTGTGGCAGACGGGCGGATTCATCCTGCGCGCATTGAAGAAATGGTTGAGAAATCACGGAAAGAAGTGGATGAACGCATTCGTGAATATGGCGAACAAGCCACATTCGAAGTGGGCGTTCATGGGCTTCATCCGGACTTGATCAAGATCTTGGGCCGTTTGAAATTCCGTACAAGTTATGGCCAGAATGTACTTAAACATTCGATGGAAGTGGCTTATCTTACAGGCCTTATGGCTGGGGAACTTGGAGTAGACGTTACTTTGGCGAAACGTGCCGGATTACTCCATGACATCGGCAAGGCACTGGACCATGAAGTAGAAGGTTCACACGTTGAAATAGGCGTCGAACTGGGCAAGAAATACAAAGAACATCCTGTAGTCATTAACGGTATTGCCTCACATCATGGAGACTGTGAAGCAACCTCTGTTATTGCAATGCTTGTTGGAGCTGCTGATGCTTTATCTGCGGCAAGACCAGGAGCACGCAGGGAAACCTTGGAAACCTATATTAAACGCCTTGAGAAATTGGAAGAAATTTCGGAATCCTTTGAAGGTGTGGAGAAATCTTATGCCATTCAAGCAGGACGTGAAGTTCGTGTCATGGTTCAACCTGACAAAGTGGACGACACTGAAGCCTTCCGGTTAGCCCGGGATATTACCAAGATGATTGAGAAGGAACTGGATTATCCAGGCCATATCAAAGTTACGGTAATCCGCGAAACAAGAGCTGTCGAATATGCTAAATAATTAATACCCTAGAAAAAGTGGCTTATACAGCCGCTTTTTCTTACCGTCTGTAAGCAAATACAAGAAAGTGACGGAGAGGTGAGGGGGTATATAGCCGTAGAGTTTACGTGCATCCTTTGAAATTGTGTTGTTACCTTATAATTAAAGAGAACACAATTTCAACAGAGGCCGGAGGCATATACCCCTTCTCCAAAACGTCACTTTTATAAAGGGGGTGACATTATCAAAGTTTTGTTTATTGGGGATATCGTAGGCAATATTGGCCGTAAGGCCTTAAAGGAAACGCTGCCCTTTCTAAAAACCAAATTTGCCCCGGATGTTATTATCGTGAATGGGGAAAATGCGGCAAATGGACGTGGAATTAATCAGCAGATTGCCAGAGAGTTTTTCGAAATAGGTGTTCATGGCATCACTATGGGAAACCATGTTTGGGATCAGAAAGAAATTTTTGATTTCATCGAACTGGAAGAAAGAATGGTTAGACCGGCAAACTTTCCTGCGGGAACCCCAGGCAGGGGGTATACTCTAATAAAAGCAAACGGCAAGGAATTGGTGATTGTTAATCTGCAAGGAAGAACCTTTCTACCCTCCTTGGATTGCCCATTCGTTTCGATTGACACCATCTTGGATCAATTAAAAAGAAAACATAAAAACATATTGGTTGATCTTCATGCAGAAGCCACTTCGGAAAAAATCAGCTTGGGGTGGTATTTGGACGGCAGAATTTCAGTATTAGTCGGAACCCATACCCATGTACAAACCAACGACGATGTGATTCTACCGTTAGGGACTGCCTATATAACGGATGTTGGCATGGTGGGATCAAGAGATGGTGTTCTGGGCATGGAACGAAGCGCGGTGCTTCAGAAGTTTATGACTCAAATGCCGGTGCGTTTTACGGTGGCTGAGGGAAAATGGCAGCTTCATGCCGTGTTGATCGAGATCAATGAGGATACGGGCAAGAGTACGGCCATTCAGAAGATTCGGATGTACGAGGATCAATTCCGAATGGAATAATTTCCAAAGAGGAATTTTTTCGTTTTCCGCGAATAATTATTATAGTGGAACAAAGAGATTTCTCCTAGGAGGTACAGTTCATGGACGTATTAAAAGTCTCAGCTAAATCAAATCCGAATTCTGTTGCCGGTGCTTTGGCAGGCGTTCTCCGTGAACATGGAGTAGCCGAGCTGCAAGCTATAGGGGCAGGCGCCATTAATCAAGCTGTAAAGGCTGTAGCCATCGCCAGAGGATTTGTAGCTCCGAGTGGAGTGGACTTGATTTGTATCCCTGCTTTTACCGACATCAAGATTGATGGGGAAGACCGTACAGCGATAAAGTTTATTGTTGAGCCCAGATAAATTCATAGGTTGGGTTCTTACGCATCACCTGTTTACTTGTAAACAGGTTTTTTGGTGTTGTTTCTGCCTTAACCTAAACGGCGATCGGAGTGGTTGGTGTTGAAAACCAAGGCTATCCATAGGATATTTGACAATCATTGTGATGTTCTTAGCAAAATGTTAATCCACCCGCAAATCGATTTTTTTGACCATACCCACTTGGATGTGACGCTGCCCCGTTTGCGCGAGGCCAATGTGAGGGTACAATCTTTTGCCATCTATTTACCTGAAAGATTGGAACAGGCCGGATTTTGGCATGTATTAAGATGTGTTGAATTGTTTCATGAGAAAATACTGGTCCACCCGGAAATGATCTTTGTAAGATCGGTGGAGGACTTGGAGAAGGTCAGAAAAGGAGCAGGCATCGGGGCCCTATTATCACTTGAAGGTGCAGACGGATTACATGGCAATTTTACTTATTTAAAAACCTTGTTTTATTTGGGTGTGAGAAGCCTCGGGATAACTTGGAACTATGCAAACTGGGCGGCGGATGGAGTTTTGGAGCCAAGGCAGGGCGGGTTAACCTTAAAGGGAAAAAAGTTGGTACAAGAGTGTAATAAATTGGGCATCCTAATAGATGTGTCCCACTCCACGGAAAAGGGTTTTTGGGAGATTGCCGAATTGTCCCGGTCTCCCTTGATGGCTTCTCATTCTAACGTCTATTCTGTCTGTGCGAATGCCAGAAATTTGCGAAAAAAGCAGATTGAATATTTGATTGCAACTGATGGACGAATGGGGTTGACTTTTGTCCCCCAGTTTGTGGCGAATGCTTCAAGTGCTGTGATATCCCAACTTATCGGGCATCTTGATTATGTTTGTGCCATAGGCGGTGTCAACCATATAGGTTTGGGTTCGGATTTCGACGGAATCGATCAATGGGTTACGGGCTTGGAGCATACAGGCAAATTCCCCGGATTGATTAACGAGTTAGGCAAGCATTTCAAAGATACGGAAATTGAAGGATTCCTTTATCGGAATTGGTACGAGTATTATGCTAAAAATTTACCTGTTCCCATATAATTTAAACAAAATCAATCTAATTTCGAGATAGGTTCCATCTAAAAATACTATGTTTAAAATGTGCTAAAACGCTTGCAATTCAAGTCCTAAAGTCATAAGATTTAGTATGGATAATGAAAAACATTTTTTATCGACTGATCATAAGGAGTGAAAGTAGTGATTAACCAATTATCATGGAAAATCGGTGGACAACAGGGTGAGGGTGTTGAGAGTACAGACCGGATTTTCTCTACCTCGCTGAATCGCCTGGGGTATTATCTTTATGGATACCGCCATTTTTCTTCACGTATCAAAGGTGGACATACTAATAATAAGATTAGAATTAGTACCTTTCCCATCCGTTCTATTTCCGATGATTTGGATATCCTTGTTGCTTTCGATCAAGAAACCATTGACTTAAATGCCCATGAATTAAGGCCGGGCGGAGTTATCGTGGCAGATGCCAAATTTAATCCGGTCGTTCCACCCCAAGTGGATGCCCGGCTTTTTGCAGTTCCGATTACGGCGATTGCTGAAGAATTAGGAACTTCCCTCTTTAAGAATATGGCTGCTTCCGGGGCATCCTGGGCCTTGTTGGGATTGCCTTTAGAAGTGTTTAATAAAGCAGTAGAAGAAGAATACGGGCGTAAAGGCGCGGCCATTGTGGAGAAAAACCTGCTGGCGGTTTCCAGAGGGGCCCAATTCGTACTGGATCAAGCAGGCGGGCCTTTGGAGGAGTTTAGTTTAAATGCTCCGGACGGGAAAGAAAAGTTGTTTATTATAGGAAATGACGCGATTGGATTGGGTTGTGTCGCTGCCGGCTGCCGATT
>DASWUO010000328.1:0-3437 GCA_036401615.1 Bacilli bacterium
TTCACTTCTCCATCAACGCGGCGTTTCAACAGACACCCCAGTCTTATAGAGTTATTAAAGAAACTGTTGATTTTGAAACTTTGCTCACCCGGTATGTGCGATTGTTTCTTTATGAAACTTACGGTGCCCAGATTGAAGCGCAATTGATTCTGAAGCAGTTGATGATTCATTTACTGCGCGAAGACCTGCAGAAATCGGAATATAGGAGCCATTACAGCAATCAATTGACTGAAGTGATCCACGAGGTGGCCAATTATATTCAGCTGCATCCGGGAACCTCACACCGGGTAGAGGTTTTAGCCGCAAGGGCAGGGCTTTCCCCCCGATATTTCTCGGTGAAATTCAAAGAAATGATCGGACAGTCGGTGCAGTCTTATATTATCCGTAAAAGGATTGAACGTGCCGAGCATTTGCTTTATTATGCGGGGATGAATGTAACTGAAGTGGCGGATGCGCTCGGGTACCGGGATATCTTCTTCTTCAGCCGCCAATTTAAGCAGTACACCGGGAAGAACCCCTCGGAGATCAGGTGATCGAGTGTGAAAGTGTGGCTTGCGGTGTATTTTAACGGTAAACTTAATAAGACTCTTTTTGAACCCTATTCACTAAAATCTGTGTTGATTTTCACGAATAAGTCCTAAAAAAGCTCTTAATGACCAAGAAACATCACGGTGTAGGGATCTTTCACAGGATAGTCCCTTTTAAGACCTTATCTCTCAAATTCCTGTATCCTATCGGGAAATAGGTGCTTAAAAAGACCTTATACTTTTATACACTATAGCTTGGTAGTTAGTTTACCGAGCGACTGACCCATGCGAACCAGGCTGCCAAGCATCAAGTCGCTTCTGCACTCGAAGGTTCCCTCCTCCATACATAGGACAACGGTTGATCCGAATTCAAAATAAGCCAAGTCATCCCCGCGTTCCAACTGTTCATGAAAGGGTTGGGTGTATTGAATGCTGCTGACGTTCATGGCTCCGACCTTGACCACGGCAACCTCCCCGCTGCTATGTTGAATATAAGTGATTAAGCGTTCATTTCGGCTAAGGACCCGCTTCATGTGCCGCAACCCATATTCATTAACGGGATAAACTTTACCTATAATGTGTTCCGTCTCGATGATTTTGCCGGTAACGGGAGAGTGAATGCGGTGATAGTCGGTTGGACTAAGATAGAGCACCATGAAGAAACCATTATGGTAATTAACCATTCTTGGCGAGCGGTTGAGCAGTTCCTCCATGGTGTAATCTTGACCTTTGATATTGAGCAATTGGCCTCCATGAATGGGCCCGATTCCCGTAACCACCCCATCGACCGGGCTAACCAGAACGGACTCTTCTTGCGCAACAGGCCTTATGCCCGGCTTCAATCTGCGGGTAAAAAAATCATTCAAAGAAGCATAATATTCCAATGGTTTTTCCGCATCTTCTATGGATATACCGTATAGTTTAGCGAATTTGGGAATCATGAACTTACTGAAGGCGGATTTAGCAAGCTTGCCTGTGGTTTTAGATATCAACTTATTGGAGGATAGCTCGGTCATTAAACGCATGATTTTTATTAACATTATCCGGTTCACCTGTTTCTGCATTAATACCGCTATCGTATCATTAATAAAGAGGATTGTCATGATATGGCCAAAAGATGAATTCTTATAGATGAAATGTTAAAATATACATTAGGTTTAAGAAGGGAGCAGATGAAGTGATGTCCGTTGCTGTAGATAAGTATAATGAATGGCTTGAGGATGATTTAATTGATCAGGTTACCAAGCAAGAATTGCGTGATATTTCTGCTCAGCCTAAGGAAATCGAGGATCGTTTCTACAGAGATCTTCAGTTCGGTACAGGGGGTTTGCGCGGGGTGCTTGGTGCTGGTACCAACCGGATGAATAAATACACAGTGGGGCTCGCTACTCAAGGGTTGGCTCAATTTTTGCTGCAGCAATTTACGGGGAATCGGTCGATCGTGATCGCTTATGATTCAAGGAACCAATCGCCGGAATTTGCCTTAGAGGCTGCGCTTGTTATGGCGGGGAATGGGATTAAAGCTTATGTGTTTCGAACGTTGCGCCCTACTCCCGAGCTTTCTTTTGCCGTGAGATATCTTAAAGCTTCCTCTGGTATTGTCATTACCGCAAGTCACAATCCGCCTGAATATAATGGATATAAAGCATATGATGCCAACGGGTGCCAATATCTTACCCACGATGCGGAGCTGATCATCGAACAAGTGCAGCAATTGAATTCGCTGGGACAGGTGAAGCGATTGGCGCAAGGGGAGGCTGAGGCTGCAGGTTTGTTGGAATGGATCGATGAGGCAGTGGATCAGGCATTCATCCATGCGGTTACTGCGGTGAGCCAAACTTTCGACAAGGAAAACCATCTTACCTCTGATTTGAAAATTGTCTTTACCCCCCTGCATGGAGCGGGAAATCTTTCGGTGCGCCGGGTTTTGCAGGAAAACGGCTTTCGGCATGTATATGTTGTTCCTGAGCAAGAGAAGCCAGATGCGTTGTTTTCCACTGTAACTTCACCGAACCCGGAGGAAAAGCAGGCCTTTGTCTTGGCCGTTAAGCTGGCTGAGCAGAAGGAAGCGGACTTGGTGATCGGGACAGATCCCGATTGCGACCGCATGGGGATTGCCGTACGGAATCAGCATAATGAATACATTATTCTTACTGGAAATCAAACAGGCGCCATTCTTATCCATTATTTGCTGAGCCGTATGAAGGAACAAGGCGGGATTCCCACCCAAGGGATAGTTTTCAAAACTATTGTGACTAGTGAAATGGGTGCCAAGATTGCTCAAAGCTATGGTGTAAAAGTAGAAAATACGTTGACAGGCTTTAAATATATCGGTGAAAAAATAAGTCAAATTGTAGAAGCCGGAGTTGAGCAGTTTATATTCGGATATGAAGAAAGCTACGGGTATTTGGCCGGAACCCACTGCCGGGATAAGGACGGGGTTGTTGCCTCTTTATTGATCAGTGAAGCGGCAGCATATTACAAGAGCAGGGGAAAAACCTTGTACGAGGTGCTGCAGCAACTGTATAAGGTGCATGGGTTTTTTCTGGAGAAGCTCCAATCCATTACGCTCAAAGGCAAGGAAGGCTTGGAACAGATGGGGGCGATGATGGCCGGGTTGCGGGAGAATCCGCTGCAGACGGTCAATGGTCAGAAAGTAAGGGAAATTCAGGATTATCTTCTGGGCATCAACGGGCTTCCTGAAGAAAACGTATTGAAGTATTTTCTGGCGGACGGCTCCTGGTTCTGCATCCGCCCTTCGGGAACGGAACCGAAGATTAAAATTTACCTATCGGTGTGCTGCCAGTCCGAGCAGGGTGCAGCCTCCAGCATGGATAGTTTAGTAGAAGGGGTCATGGGTCTGCTAATGATCCAATAAATACCGGGCATAACCCATCGGATTCATGAACG
>DASWUO010000329.1:0-8244 GCA_036401615.1 Bacilli bacterium
CCTAGAGCATATTCTTGTTTCTTCCTCGAGGATATAGATTCTCCTTATATTTTTGTGTGCGGAACTAAAGCATCTGCAGTCAAGACATCAATGATCGTTGGCTGACGTTTATGAAATGCGTCACGCAGACATGCCTCTAACTCTTCAGCTGTTTCAGCCCTCAACCCTAAACCCCCGCAAGCTTGGGCGATCATGGCAAAATCCGGATTTACCAAGCGGCTCCCAAACGTGTTTAATCCGCTTTGCTCCATCCGATTCTTCTCCATAGCATAAGAGCCGTTGTTAAGAATAATAACAACAATAGGCAGATGATGTTCTACTGCCGTTTGGAATTCCATCAACGTTTGAATGACCCCGCCATCTCCGACGATAGCCACCACTTGTCGATTGGGAAATTCAAGCTGGGCAGCAATAGCTGCAGGCAGCCCGAACCCCAAAGTCCTCCAACGGCCGGAAACCAGAATGTCTTGATTGCCCGCGGATTGAAATATCCGGTTAAACCATAAAGTATGGTCACCTGTATCCAAAGCAATAACAGCATCCTCTTTAACGTTGTCCGATATGGCCTTGATTACCCTTTGAGGGGGTATAGGGGAGCCCTCAAAATGGGCTTCTTGTTCGATACGAACTCTCCACTCCCGATTTACAAAGGATACCCTGTCGGCCCACTCTTGCCGATTTCCCGAAATACTCTTTTCCGAAAAACCCTTTTCCGCCATTCCCTTCAACTCTAACAACAATTGCGGAATCATAGCCTTGAGATCCCCTACAACTCCTTTACTCACAGGGTGTTTCAATCCGATTTGCTTGGCTTTTTTATCAACTTGGATAATCGGTTTATCCCCTGGAACATAATCTTCAGGCCACCATGTTGCCCCCAGAATGACGATTAAATCACTTTCCGCCAATAACCGGCTGGCTGCCTCACTTCCTGCTTGCCCAAGACCCCCGGCATAAAGAGGGTGGTCATTGGGGAACAAAGAACGTGCCGGCATGGTGCTGACAACAGCTGCTGTTATCATCTCGGCCAATTCTTTCAGCGGCCCCGTTACACCATAAATCCCTCTCCCGATTAACAAAACAGGCCTTTGAGCCCCGGCTATCATCTGAGCCATTTCCTTCACAAGTTTAACTGGAGCATGAAGCTTCTGATGCAAGTGGGGCTCATATAAATAAATCTCACCTTCTACGGTTTGCTGATACAAATCCTTAGGGATGGAAAGATGGGATACACTCCCCCCAGTTGAGGATTGGACTAAACATTGTTTTATCACTTGAGGTAAAGCATTCGCTTGAATTAACAAATAGCTGTGTTCCGTAATCGGACTAATGAACTTTTGTTGGTCAATATATTGTTTAGAACGTGTCCCTATCTTATTAGTTTCAACTTGTCCTGTAATTGCCAATACACGGGTATGATCCATAGATGCATCAGCTAACCCGTTTAGTAAATTAGCTATTCCCGGACCGCTTGTAGCCAGACAGACACTTAGCCGTCCCGTTAATTTGGCTTCCGCGGAAGCCATAAGAGCGGAGCCGCACTCATGCCTGCAAGCGATATATTGGATTTGATCCTGCTTGGATAATTCATCCAATAAATACAAGTTTGCATCACCAATGACGCCATATATTCGTTTTACTCCCCATGCAGCCAGTTGTTTTAGCAGGAAATCGGAAACATTCATCTTTGTCCCGCCTGATGCCTGTACGTTTTGAAGCTTTTGCTCTAAAATAGTTGATTCCATCCAATCTCATTCCTTTTCCATTATAGTGTTGGATTGCCTTTGAAATAGCATACCCCCGACTTAAGATTTTGAGTCTTGCGTCGAGGCATGATAGAATGGAATTAAGCAGGATTTATTGGAATCGGGGTGTTCGTGAATGAACAATTCATCGTCTATTGTTGTTTTTATTATCGTTGCTTTTGCAGGCGCCATAATCTTAATTATGAAGAGGGATACATTGCCGGTTAAGTTAAAACGGCCGATGGCCATTTTTGCCTTGGTCATGGTGTGCCTTGCTTTTATTTTATTGTTATACAGCTTCTTTACCATGTAATTGGAAATGTTATAATATTCAAAGGAGACGGTCATACTAGGGGAGCCAAAACAACAATTTCGATTGGCAGACACTATCCCTTAGGAGTGAGTTCTATTTATGCGATTTCCCCCAAGTTCCACGCCTATACTTCTTATTGTAAGCCTTACGACTTTCATGATGATACCCGGCCTATTGATGGCACAAAAAGAGCAGGACCCCAGTCAAGTATCCCAATTTCCCAGGAGGACCACGATGAGTCAATTAGCCAAAAGATCGGAAATCAACTCCGAGTTTCTGTGGAATCTAGAAGATATTTTTCCCAATCAGGATGCTTGGAATGAAGAATTTCAGACCGTGAAAGGTCAGTTGGAGAAAATCGCCGCTTATCAAGGAAAGTTAAACAATGTACAAGGGCTGAAGGAATGTTTCGTCCTTGAAGACGAAATCTCTTTACATACAGAACGATTGTACGTATACGCCAATATGAAGCACCATCAGGACACTGCGGAGCCAATCTATCAGGCGCTTTCGGACAAATCCAAGAAGCTCAGCGTTGAAGCCGGCGAATCGCTCTCTTTCATAACTCCGGAAATATTAGGTTTATCCAACGAACAGCTTCAGGGCTTCATAGCTAATCCGGATTTGGCCGAATATAAGAAAACCCTCGAAGAAATGTTTCGGCAGAAAGCGCATGTATTATCCAAGGCAGAGGAAGCGCTTATGGCCCAAGTAGGGAATATGGCCCAAGCACCCGGAACCATCTTCAGCATGATGAATAATGCGGATATGAAATTTCCCATGGTGAAGAATGAAGAAGGGGAAGAGATCGAGCTTACTCAAGGCCGGTATATACAATTTCTGGAGAGCAAGAACCGTGATGTGCGCAAGAATGCTTTTAAAGCGATGTATGCTACCTACAGCAAGCAGAAGAACACTATAGCTTCCACACTCAGTGCGAATGTGGCGAAGAATATTTTCTATGCCAAGGCCCGTAAATACCCGTCCGTCTTGGAGATGTCTCTTTTTGGCGATAATATTCCCAAGGAAGTGTACACGAACTTAATTGATACAATTCACGGACAGCTGCCCATATTGCACCGCTATATGAAGCTGCGCAAGAAGCTGCTTAAAGTAGATGAACTGCATATGTATGACCTGTTTGCTCCCCTGGTGGAAGAATTTAAGATGGAAATTCCTTATACAGAAGCCCAAGCCATCATTAAGGAAAGTTTGAAGCCTTTGGGTCCTGACTATACCTCTATCTTGCAAGAAGGGTATGACGCCAGTTGGATTGATATTTATGAGAATGAAGGTAAGCGAAGCGGAGCTTACAGTTGGGGCGCTTACGGCACCCATCCTTATGTATTGCTTAATCACAAGGACAATCTCAACAGTATGTTTACCCTCGCCCACGAAATGGGCCATGCCATCCATACGTATCTTTCGGATAAATCCCTTCCTTACCGGGACGCACAGTATACGATCTTCTTGGCGGAAGTGGCCTCAACCCTGAATGAAGCATTGCTGATGAATTACATGCTCGAGAAGAGTACGGACCCCAAAGAGAAAATGTATCTTTTAACCTACTACGCTGATCAATTCCGGACAACGGTATTCCGTCAGACCATGTTCGCCGAGTTTGAGAAAATCATCCACGAACAGGCGGAAAACGGAGATTCACTTACCCCGCAGGAATTGTCCGCGATCTATTATGATCTGTGCATGAAGTACCACGGCGAAGGCATGGTAGTTGATAAAGATATTGAAATTGAATGGGCGCGCATTCCCCACTTTTATACAAGCTTCTATGTATATAAATATGCTACGGGTTTTTCTGCAGCTACCAGTTTTGCTAAGCAAATTTTGGATGAGGGGCAGCCTGCGGTTGAGCGTTACCTCGGATTTCTGAAAAGTGGCGGCAGCGATTATTCAATTAATATTTTGCAAAAAGCGGGTGTAGATATGTCTTCTCCTGAACCGATTAAACAAGCCATGGATGTGTTTAAAGGCCTCATCGAGGAAATGGAGAAGCTGACTTCGTAAGAGAATTTATGTCTAACCAGATAATGGCCGGGTTGATAATGTTTCAATAATCCGCTATGTGGTTAATTTATATTATAGAACCTGGGATTCTTACATACAATGATTTAAGGAGAGAGGAGTGAAACGTCATGACAATCGAAGATAAGCACATAGATGTAGCTAAAACCAACATCGAGAGAAAATCGGATTCAAGCGTTGTTCTTGCTTCATTGATTAAGAACGTAACCATCATCATCATCTTCATAGCTTCATTATATTTTATTGTGGCTTACTTGCTGCCAATGATTAGAGATTAATTAGGAGGTTTTATTGTTGAAAGGTACAGTGAAATGGTTTAATGCAGAGAAGGGTTACGGTTTCATCTCGGTTGAGGGCGGAGACGATGTATTTATTCATTTTTCGGCCATTCAAGGAGAAGGGTTCAAATCTTTGGACGAAGGACAGCAAGTTGAATTTGAAGTGACTACCGGAGCTCGGGGTCCTCAAGCGGAGAATGTTGTTAAGTTATAACGTATATCTTTGTAAAAGCTGAAAAAAGCATTTTTCGAATGGATCATTCGGAATTTGCTTTTTTTAATTTTTGACCTCTTTTCCTTTGGGTGGTAAACTATTTAACGTAAAACTTAAAACTTGGGAGTGTCAGATCATGCCGAAATTTAAAAACTTTAAAGACCGTAAGGGGAAGCTGGATCAAGCCAAAAATAATATGTTTGTAAAGCTGTCGCGGGAGATATATGTGGAAGCGCGTAATGGCGGGACTAACCCTGATGCCAATTTCAAGTTGAAGACAGCCATTGCCAACGCAAGGCAGATCAATATTCCTAACGACACCATTGAACGTGCGATCAAGAAAGCGGCGGGGGACGGCGACAGCGCAGCATATGAGAAGATTATTTATGAAGGCTATGGCCCGGGAGGGGCTGCTATTATGGTGGAGTGCCTTACAGATAATCGAAACCGTACGGCAGCGGATGTCCGCTCTATCTTTAATAAAAGAGGCGGGAATATGGGGGAATCCGGTTGTGTTTCCTATATGTTCAACCAGAAGGGTGTTATGACTCTGGAAAGAGAGGGTATAGACCTGGATGAAGATACTCTTATTATGCAGGCATTGGAGGCGGGGGCGGAAGATGTGGTGATGAATGAAGACAGCTTTGAAATCCTTACCCATCCCCATGAATTCGAGAAAGTAAAAACCGCTATGGAATTGGAAGGACTTGAATTCGCCAATGCTGGAATTCGTTGGCTTCCCCGCAATACCGTAAATGCCGAGAATGAAGATGCGGTTAATTTGTTAAAGATGATGGACGCCTTTGACGATAATGATGATGTACAAGACGTCTATGCTAATTTTGAAGTGGATGACGAGGTTTGATGGTTTGAAACCTGTTGCTTTTATCTAGCTGACCTCCATGTTTGACAAGGGTGTGCTCTTGGCAGTTGCCTTCAGAATATAAAGCACAAAACCCATTTCACAAACCAAGCCCAGGGACTGGGCCAAAGCCCCAATCATCCCGTTCCATCCGGGTGTTAAGCTGATACATAGGATTAATATAAGAAGGGTAACCCCTGCGTTAACCCCCTGTGTCCAGATCATAAACCGGTTTTGTCCGCGCAGCATGAGAATCCCATTGCAGGAATCCAACCATGGATAGATCAGGGTAAATAACATAAAGACACGTAAACTATGTAAGCTTGCCATCATTAAATTCTCGTTAACTCCCATTACACGCTCCATAAACCAGGGGCCTAAGGATGTATAACACAACACACCCGTTAAGAAACAAGGGATAAAGCCCATTTGCAGCAAGAATCGGTGGACCACACCGGGGTTTCTCCGGTAAAATTGTAAAATGATTTGATGCATATAGGAAAAGAAACTGGTCACCAGCTGCATCAACGAAGCGGCTATTGCAAAGGAAGCGATGGCCAATTCAATATCATTCGTCTTTCCAAGCATGGTATTAATCGCCGGCCCTATAACAACGGCTATAAAGGATGAAAATAATAAGGGGCGAAAGAATTGGAATACTTGCCCTTTACGTTCCACAGGGTGATCTTCTTTCTTCAAAGGAAGCTTTCTAACCAAGGAATGTCCCTCTGTAACACTTACTATACATTCAATGATCATACCTGTTAGAAAAATAATGACACCGACCATACCGCTTGTTACCTGATCCGTTTGAATATAGTAAAGGGAAAGCAAGTACATCGCGGCAAGGCGGATTAACATGCCTATAGTCAACCATTTGGTGCGCATATTTGTTATAATGATCCCGTGATAATGACAGCGGATTGCCGAAAAGATACTAACAAATATAATGATTTGGAAGTTATGGATAACAGCGGCCAAGTGATCCGTCTGTACTCCTGCTATATGGGTGAAAATCCATTCACCCAGAGGCGTATAAGCCACAATAAAACCCAATCCGACTGAGCAGGAGACAACATAGAACGAAACCTCGGACATGGCACGGAAGGATAGACGGTCCTTCACAAGCAAAGAGCAGGTTTGCCGCAATACTACCCCGGGCCTTTCAAAAATACCTAATAAACTTAAAGCTATAGCGTACGTGGAGATAACAAACTCCGGGTTGGCCGAGCGGGCCAACGTACTATTAATAATAACGTGGGAGATGGTTACAAGACTCGCTGAGAAGCCGAGCGGTATAAAAAAGGCAAAAAGCTGCTTCAGTTTTAACGATTCGTACCCGTCCATTCCAGGTTTCATGGATATCTCCTATTGAAAAATAGTAATTAAAATAGTATAACATGATAATCAACATATTGCAGACAACGTTATACATCGATAAGATAATATACTATAATGAATGAGTGATTTATAGATGAAGAATTATTCATACTTTAAAAAGTTGCGGAGGAACGATTCTTGAATCAAGTTAAAATCATGGATCGGATGTTTCCGCGGGATCCCATAACTTTGATGTATCGCGTGTACCGTTACATCCTGCCGGAAGTAAGAAGTCAACTTGGTATTTGGCGGGGTATTGCTGAAACTATACCGGATCCTGAATTGAAGGCTCAAGCAATTGCCAGTATGGCCACCAAACAATTTCACTGTGAAGGTGGAGCCATATACGCTGCTGCAAATTTACAACAGAAGAATGTATTGATTCCTTTAATTGTTGCTTTTCAAACGATTAGTGATTACTTGGATAACTTATGTGACCGCAGTACCTCTCTGGATGCCCAAGATTTTCGCCAGCTGCATCAAGCTATGCTGGATGCTGTAGATCCCTCATCGACGCTGAAGGATTATTACCTTTATCATGATGAGAAGGACGACGGCGGTTATTTAAGCCAGCTTGTGAAAACTTGTCAATCCTGCATCTGTTTGCTGCCATCCTTTCACTTAGTTCAATCTAATGTTCGGGAACTGGTTTCCCTGTATTGTGATTTACAAGTATACAAACATATTCGCCGTGATCTTAGGGAAGGGGAGCTTCTGGAATGGTGGGAGAGGTACCGCGCCCGCTATAGCCAGCTTTATTGGAACGAGTTCGCTGCAGCAACTGGATCCACTCTAGCGGTGTTTATGCTGTTCTTATCTGCTTCGGATAAACATCTCGAACCTTCTGTTGTGAATGTTATTCGGGAAGCTTATTTTCCACACATCTGCAGCCTCCATATTTTATTGGATTATTTAATTGACCAGGAAGAGGATCGTTTAGGCGGGGACCTGAATTTCTGCAATTATTATAACGAAACAGAAATCACGCTTGAACGGATTAAATTTATAGTTGATCAAGCCCGTAAAGACATTGGGCGGCTTCCTCATTCCGCATTTCACCGTATGATCATTGAAGGTTTGCTTGCTTTGTATTTATCGGATCCTAAAGTTCGCGAACAGCAGCAGGTAAGGCAAATATCCAAACAATTGATGAAGAAGAGCCCGTTAACCCGAATATTTTTCTGGATGAACAGTGTTTGGATTCGCAAGCTGATGTGAATCATTTTTTATTCTAAATAAATAGCCTCTCGGCATTACATAAGGTCTGAAAAAGACCCTATTGTAAAATTCGGAACGGCTATGTGGAGAATAAGTTCTCTTTTCGACCTTAAATACTTTGGATACCTTGTAAATTGGGAGGATTGTAGAGAATAAGATTCTTTTTGAACCTTATTTCATCATAATGATCG
>DASWUO010000330.1:0-4392 GCA_036401615.1 Bacilli bacterium
TATATGGGCTTTACCCTATTGATCGCCGACATTGTCGCGCGTGGTTCAGGGATATTAATACTGCAGCAAATATTTGTGGCGTTACTGTTCTTCTGTGCGTTTTTATTCCGAAAGAAAATGCTGAAGCAAGTTTTAAGCATATTTCAAGCGCCTACACCTTTAGAAATGGTCGATAGTTCAAAGAAAGAAGTGGCTTATCATGTTGCTGAGGCCAAACAGTCGTGGCAGAACACTGTAGAGCGAACAAAACTGGTAAAGGAGTCTGCAAAGAAATTTGTATCCAAATCCAAATAAATTAATAGAGAGGAGAACACATGTATGAGTGAGGTTATTTTTGATCCGCAGAAGATGGAAAGGTTTGTTCAGAAGGATGCCTTGCTGCGTTTCGTAGTCAATGACCTGGTTTCCCGGTCTCATTCGAGAGAGAAAGCCTTGGAATATACGTTCAACGGCTATGTGTTAGATGACTCGACGATGATCCGCTTATATGAGAAAGCATGATGGACATTAGCGGCCTTATCAAGAAAAAAGTAGTATTGTGGTTGATTGGCAGTTTTGGGGTGGTCGGAATTGCGATTGTTCTGGTTGTATTGCTACTGGTCTTTGTCTTGATTGGGTCACTTGTTAGTATTCGGGATTCTTCGGCATTGGAAGGGATTAAGGTGCCTGCAAATACCATGTTTGATGTGCCCTCCTCCTTACTGCCTATTTATCTTCAAGCCGAAAATGATGCAGTTTCGTGGGGTCGTCTTGCTGCGATTCATAAGGTGATGACGAACTTCGGAACCGAACCGACTAGACGAATCGATACACTTGGCACTCTAGGATTTCCCCGGTTTTTATGGGAGAGGTACAAGACGGATGGAGATAGAGATGGGAGGGTAGATCCGGATAATCCCTATGATGCCATCCTTTCGTTGGCGCATTATTTCCGATTGTCCACACTAGATAAAGATGCGGCATTGGAAAATTTGCTTTTAAATGCTGAAGAGGCTTCCCTTGTTCGAATTAAGGAATCGGAGTATGTGTCCGCCCTGATTATGCCGCAAAACTGGTTGTGGCCGGTTACAGGTTACTTGCGGTTATCGAGTCCCTATGGATTCAGGATCGATCCTATAACGGGTATAGCTGGAACTTTTCATAACGGCATTGATATACCTGCGCCGCGCGGTACACCGGTTGTGGTAATTCAAGATGGGAAAGTGTTGGAAGTCACGTCCAGCAGCAGTGGTTATGGCAAATTAATCCGAGTGCAGCACGATAGCGGCATACAAAGTCTTTACGGCCATTTATCTAAAATAGGTGTTAAACGAGGACAACAGGTTTTGCGAGGGGCAGTTATTGGGTGGGTAGGCAGTACCGGGAAATCGACTGGTCCTCATCTTCATTTGACTTTAACTCAAAACGGGCAATCCTTTGATCCGCTTATATTTTGGATGGAACAATAGGAGCTTAACGTTTTATAAAAAGATATTTACCGTATCCAGCGGCTTATTATCATAAGACGCTTTTTTATATTATTTTAAACTAAAAAATTGGAGGAATGACAATGGCAAAGTCGATTCAAAAAGTCATGACACGTGGAGTACAGAACCTTAGGTGTTCAGAAGGCGTGTTAGAAAATATGTTTCAGAAAGCAACAGAGCTTTTGCCGAAATCCAACTTTATTTCGTTTGACCCTAATGGTGGACAAGTAAACATCAGCAATGGTGATGGTGTGCAGTTGGGAACGCTGAACACGTTGCTCCCGACGAAGATCTGGGTCATCTTCGATGATTACGGTGACCGCTTTGTAGCAACGGCACTTCTTCCAAGTGAATATTAACGGATAAGACCAAGGATTATTAATGAAATTAACTCAACTAAGTTCTTAGTTATAAACGGCTCTTCCATGGAGGGCTGTTTTTTTATGCCCTTTTCTGGATACCGGTCGTGTTTAGCAACTAAAAAACGTGACGAAAGGAAGATGGTATGTTGGTTCGTGGGCCATGTATTGATTTGTTTTGCGGTGCGGGAGGGCTTTCGTGTGGGTTTGTGGAGGCAGGATTTGAGATTGGGGCAGGGGTGGATGTCGATGCAGCTGCCTTGGTAACTTTTCAAAAGAACCATTCCCAGTCCATACCTATTCGCCTAGATGTGACCGAGTTAACAGGCGAAAAGCTGAGAAGCATGGTAGGTGGTTCGGCTATTTTCGGGTTGCTTGGGGGTCCTCCATGCCAAGGGTTCAGTGTTGCAGGCAAAAATGATCCCAATGATATCCGAAACCAGCTGCCGTATGAATATGCAAGGTTGTTAAAGGAAGTTCAACCTTGTTTTTTTCTCATGGAGAATGTCAAAGGAATGCTCGGAAAAAAACAACGTGTTCATTTTGATGCGATTCTGGAGCTGTTTTCCGGCGCGGGGTATATCTTGGATTGGAAATTGCTGAATGCTTGGGATTATGGGGTGGCTCAAACACGGGAACGTTTGTTTATTATCGGTTTCCGACAAGATTTGAATGTAACATTTCATTGGCCAGAAATAGACCCGAGTAAGCCGCTATTAAAGGATGTTATTGGTGACCTGCCGGATCCTATTTATCAGGAGACTAGTCTAGCTAATCACTTTTTGCTGAATCCAAGGCCGCCATCTATGGTAACTAGGATTCAGAATAACGGAAAAGGTGCTGCTTTATTAGATTGCAAGATTCAGGATTGGAACCAACCTAGTAAAACCATTACCGCACATTTAGCAAAAGATGTAGATTTAGCACATCCAGGTTGTCCACCAAATCATGAGGGACACCTCTTCGACAATGTACGGGAGGAGCACACATACGAACAAGCAAACCGTAAGTCAGAGTGGGATAAGCCATCTTCTACTATTACTGCACATAGTCGGTCAGTTGGATTACATCCAAATCACGGACCCGTTCCTAAAGATTCGGAGCATATCTTACAGATTGTCTCACATGCCAACGCTGACGGGGTCATCCCTGTTGATGTACTCCGTGCAGCTATGCCATCCCGCTTAAAGGGACTGAAAGGCCGACAGAAAGTTGGCTCATGGCACAAACCGAATCCTACGATTACTGCCACTTCTTCGTTTTTCACAGGAGCACATTATCATCCCAATGTGATGAACCCTAGGCGGTTTACTGTAAGAGAGTGTGCCAGGATTCAAAGCTTCGAAGATAATTTTGTGTTCTATGGCAGTTTAAGTGCGCAGTATCGACAGGTTGGCAATGCTGTTCCTCCCAAACTCGCTTTTTGTTTAGCCCAAAGTATCGCAGCTGCCTTAATGAACAAGAAATAAACCGTTTTGGGAGGAGTGCTGTTGAGTCAGTTTTTACTTTTTATCGAAACGATGCCGATCAGCGTGAACGTAGTCCAATTGCATACGAAAGATAAATACGAAGGTATTCCTGTTACCGTCCATATCCGTCGCGATAAATGGAATCAGTGGCAGTGGATGTTTGACACATTACAAGGCAAGAGCAAATGGCATAACGGGGATTTGGATGAAGTTAAAAGCTATTGGAGGATGTTATCCCTGCTTTAAATAGTGACTCTGGAGAAAGGGAGGAAAGATTCTTGGGACAAATTCATTTTGATTCTGAGAAGATCACAAAGTTAATTATGAGAGATTCGTTTCTTACACTTTGTTTTGAAACCATGATCCAAGATCGGGAACGTCCTGAGATTCTTGTACTCGAAATTATTTTTAATACGTATGTCTTGGGCGATAGTGTGATGGAAAGAAAATATCTGGGTTGTTAAATGGAATAGTAGATATAATTTCTGAATTTTCAAGTATGAATTGAGAGGAGAATGCGTTTGCTTAAAAGTCCTATTCGATGGCAGGGGGGAAAGTCCCGCTTGCGCGAAGAGATTATCCGTCGCTTTCCAACCCATGTCCTGTATGCCGAGGTATTTGGTGGCGGGGGATGGTTGTTGTTTGGGAAGGAACGCTCAAAGGTCGAAGTTTTTGCGGATATCAATTCGGAGCTCGTTAATTTTTATAGGGTGGTTCAAGAGAACTGGGAAGAACTTGCCCAACGGTTTGAATGGGCTCTCTATGCAAGGGATGAATTCCAACGGATCATGAAGAGAAGGAAGGAAGAACGGGACCCGGTGACTCGTGCATATGATTTTTACTACCGGGTGTATTCCCATTTTGGTGGAAAGTACAACGATGCGGATGATTGGGGATACTGCAGAACCAAGCCTGCAATGGATTTAAGTAAGGTGAAAGAAAAGTTCAAGAAAACACATGAACGGTTAGCTGGTGTTTATATCGAAAACCGGCCGTTCGAAGAGGTGATCCCGAGGTACGACTCTCCGGACACCTTTTTTTATTGCGATCCTCCGTATCATGGTCTTTCCGGTTATTTATATAAATTCAATGAGCAGC
>DASWUO010000331.1:0-1544 GCA_036401615.1 Bacilli bacterium
AGTGTACAGGCGGGAGTCGCTGCGAGAAGCTTTCGGGTTTTCTGCTAGAAGAAGGCTTTCAAGATGTGGCGCAGCTTCAGGGCGGCATAGTGACATACGGAAAAGACCCTGAGGTGAAGGGTCAATTATTTGACGGAAAATGCTTCGTCTTCGACGACCGCATCTCCATTCCCATTAATCAAGTGGAGGACATCATTCTGGGTTCCTGTCACCATTGCGGTGTGCCTGCGGACAAGTACGTGAACTGCGCACTTCACACTTGTGATTTGATGCACATTTGTTGCGCAGCGTGTGAAGAGAAGTACAGCTTGTTCTGCTCCAGCGTTTGCGAAGAGCAAGAACTGCAAAAAAACGAAGGCATCGGTTAAGTTGGGATCCTAAAGGGGATGACTATTCGCTTTCACATTCATCCAAACATTCATCGCAAAAATAATCACACCAATCACGGTTATGGTTGCGCTTGCTGCCAATAAAGAGCCGGCGCTGCCGAATTCATTGACTACCATAAACATGCCGCTTACTAAACCAATCAGTCCCACATTATGCATCCAAAAGTGAATTTTGGCTAGGCGATTCCCTCCCGCCTTTGGGAAAAGATGATAAATCACACCTGCTAAAGCCAGCGATGCCCACCCTAACAAATTAATATGGGCGTGGGATGAAGTATATTTGAAATCCCCCGTCATGCCCATGACCATCCCTAAAACTACACCTAAGACAAAATATACAACAGCCGCCCTTAAAAATAAAATACCCATTGCCAGCCCCCCTTCTTTTACTTCGATAATAATTATTCTACATAAAACGACAAACTCCTTTAATCCAATCTATGTAAACCACGGCCGATACGTCGCGGTTCCTTGATTAACGGTTAACCTTTAAGCGATTAATGGCACCCGCAATTTCGTTTGGATTGAATTCTTGCCGATGAAGGAGAATGCCGTTTGCAACAAGCGGCACAATCCCTTCTACAACGGGCTCTGTCACTAGCTATGGGGAAAACGCGGCAAATGTTAAAGCAGAATGCGGAACTTGAATGCTTCGCGGATACTTTGTTATGGTTATATTTCAATTTTAAACCCTCCTTCCTTTATCCACTATTATTTTATTCTTTCCCGGGTACAATGGACTGGGGCTTTTCCCTTTAATAGGACCCAAATTTCGTTTCAGCAAGAACCTGGCATTGACCTCGCCTGATCCTTGTGCCGTAGCTTTATAGCGAAGGTTTATCGCGTTTTTTTTAATTACTGCTTTTAATTGGTTAGGACTCATCTTTGGAGAACGCTGCAGCATTTGGGCAAGGATTCCTGCAACGATAGGAGTAGACATGCTTGTGCCGGAAAGGCGCAAATATCTTCCATTCTTCTTCTGGCGGCAAAGAAGCGAATTAGGAGCACATAACGAATTTATGTTTACTCCGGGTGCTGAAATGTCCGGTTTAAACGTGCCTTTTACAGGACCTCGGCTGGAGAATCGAGCGATTTTATCATCCGATTGGCGGATCGATTGCCTGTCATCGGCTGCAGCAACTGTGATAATGAGCG
>DASWUO010000332.1:0-7009 GCA_036401615.1 Bacilli bacterium
CTGTCCAATTAAATTCGGCATGTAATTTCTTGGTGAAACCGTCGCAGGTGCCGACGCCTATGGCGCTCTTGCCGTTCTCTTGTTCGGATAAATGACAAGTGCCATTCAACATATCAGCACTGACCTCAAAAAACAGACAGTTGTAACAACTGGTGTTAATATGAGGTGCCATGGATCTGTAATTCATCGTTAATCCCGCTCCAGTTCCCTCATAGCTTGATCGGTGATGTTCTGGAAGATGATGGCCTTCTGCGTGATGTCACTCGACATTTGTTTGATTAAATTCACGTCACAATTATAGACAAGCTCGCCTAACCGGCTTTTATAGTTAAACAATACGGTTTGTATTGCAATTTCCAAGTATTTGGTTTCTTCTTTCGTGTATCTCATACGTATCAATCCTCTCAGTATTAATCAACCTTATTGTTTTGGGCAATCCATTCCTGGATTTGTTTCTTGTTGCGTCCTCTGTTTAAGAAGGATACGGTAGCATACTTGCTTTGTTTCAAGACCGGTTCCTCGAAAAAAACTTTGGAGTGATCGATGTCTAACAGCTTGATCTGATGAACATTTACCAGGTTAATGCGGTCTAACTTCTTGAACCCAAGATCTTCGGTATGTTTCGTCATCACTGCCAAGGACGGGAACAGATGATAGAATTGCTCTTGATGTGTATGATATTCGATATTGCGGCCTTCCACGTTCAGGAATATCACATCTTTCATGTCTAACATCACGATTTCTGTGAGGTTCTCTTTATCTCTTGTAACGGGAATCATCATACAATTCACTCCAGTTAGTTTTGACTGACACCAAAATTTACAAGAAGTTTTTGATTAGTTTTGAGCTAATAAAGTTACTGCTGTGTATGATGGCTCCTTTCGTTTATTGGATATTCGAAATATATCATAGTTTCCCAGATATTGCATAACAGTTGTACCCCCCTAACTTTGTGATTTACATAAAATTAGTATTGTGATATAATCCGGACTCGAAATAATCCCCCTTGGCTAACTCATTATACACACAACAAGAACCATCATAAGACACTATCATCTCAGATGGTTCTTTTAGGTTTGTTTTCTACTTTGAACAGATTCGCTTTCGATATGGAAGTAGAGGATCCATTCTCGAAACAAGCACGTATAAAGAATTTACTTTCCTCGACATAGGATACGTTATTTAAATTAACAACATTCACACTGTCGAGTTGGGTAAACCCGTAATCTTTCAATGCTTTGTACAAACCTTCCAAAGTAACAATAAACAAATAATTTCCTGAGTTAGTATGAAACATGGGGACTTTCTCGGCAGATTTTGTGGGTCTCCATAATTCAATGAAATTAATTTCACTGAGATCAAAAGTAACAAAGTCCGAGTCGTCCCCTGTTCTGTTTTCCGCCTTCACTCCGATAATTTTCATAACATTACCCTACTTTTTTAATAATTCCTTTGGCATCTCTGGGGCGCCAAGAGCTCCTTTGAAAGCTGTAAGGAACAAAAATGCGCATATTCCTAAAGCTATTGATGCATATTTAGCCGCAAAACTTTTCATAGTATCACCTCCTCCACAAGATGATAAGTAATGCTTGAGACATAAAGGCTAACGAAAGTACAAGGGAGTTCACTAAAAAATTACTGCTAACTAACAAAATTGTAACTAATTTGAAATAAGGAATGGCCCTATTTGAAATGTTAGTTTGTTCCCTAATAAGGGGTGCAAACAAAGCCATTGAAACTGCGTTAAATATATTAATTGGTAAAATATAACGAGAACTTATTGGTATGTGTGGAATAATACTAATAAGAATTACTGAAACGACCAAGCAGCCTTCTAGTGATTTCATATGCTTACCACCTGATAAAAACCGAATCCCTACAAATGCTAGAAAAGCGATTATAGTATCTTCTATCTTTCCTGTTAACAAACCTACTACAGAACAAGCAATGAAAATGGAAACCAGATGTATTATAAGTGACAATTCCCACTTCATTACCGCCACGCTATTGGTTTCTTCCGGGTTAGCTGCTTTAATAGCTAAAGCAATCCTTTCAGACACCCTTTCGATCATAATCCCTCCGATAAGATAAATAAATTAAAATAAGTACCGATCCTATAGCTGAGGGCAAGACAATGTATACTGCACTGGCGAAATTTAATACCCAATACATCGTACTGCAAATCACTAAAATACCAATTACAGTCGCAGAAGCTATTAGTGTCCGAATAGTACTTTTCTTATGACGGATATACATATCATGGGGAGGTGCGAATATATAAGAGAATCCCATATTAAAACGATAAAGCAAATATCCAATTAAAAAACAAGATATCTCTGTTGAAATTTGAATGATGTATAAGCCTAAGTTTGTCAAACCTTTTGCATCGTCAATTGTAACGGTTCCACTCATCAAAAGAGCAGGATATATAATAAATTGGATTGCCACAAAGCTACAATAACCAATTGCCACAATAGAAAGTGAATCAAATAAACGTATTTTAATTAAATATCTAAAAAATAAGATGTACAAAGTGAATTGAATAGCCATATCATAACTAGCGATATCTAACCAATATCGGTTAATATATGATACAACTGAAAGCGTTACCCCAATGATAGCTAACTTCTTGGCGTATTCCCAAAACGGAAATCGAAAAATTTTAAAAATAAGCACAAGGATCGCCATGACATCTAAAAACCCTAAAAGTAAATACATAAATATATCCATCTTGTAATATCCCCTTAAATTAAAATAATATATTGAAATAAGTATATACTATTTTAATTTAAAAGGAAGTGATTTATAGGAGAATCATTAAGAAAAACAATCAAATAAACGAGTATTTCTTATTTATTTGCTCTTTTTCCTAGTATAAAATGTATTCGTTTTCATTAATATACTATATGACTAATTTATTCAAATTATGATAAACAAACAGAATATTATGAATAGTCATTTTATTTGGACAATCAATAGTATTTTTCGTTTATCATTTCTTTTTCTTTTTTTATGGCTGAATACAAAAACAACCCTAAGATTAGTAACATAATAAAGAAAGTTAGCAGGAGGAAGCCTTCCAGTACAAAGAGATAATAAATGCTGATTGTAATTGCAGTAAGAATTACGAGGACTAATAAACGAAGATTTTCCCCCTTTAAGTTAAGCTTTATATGATGGTTATCGGGTATAAATGAAAAACCCAAACGATAACGAGACGAAAACATACAGAGAAACAATATAAAGGCTGAACTGCCCAATTGAATAAGATATAGGGGAGGATAACTTTCAACAACAAGTGCAAGTACAGTCTGAATGAATAAAAACCAGCCATACCCAAACGTTGTCATAACAGCAGCATAAAAGATGTGTATTCTGAACATCAACCATAAGAATAGAAAAACAATAAAGAATTGTAAAACCGGTGCAATAACGGATATATCTTCTGCCCCAGCGATAAGAAACGAGAATTGTGACATAATAACCGAAGCAAATATGATTTGTAGAATGTGGTCTTTCATTCGGAACCTAAACATTGTGAAAATTAAGCAGAAAAGCGAGAACCATTCTATGGATGAAACTGTCACAAATAAAGTTTTATTCATGGTATTGGCTCCTTACACCCTATTTACTAAAGATGAAATTTATTTATGACTATATGTCATTAAAATTGTCGAATAAAACCAATCGCACTTTTTAACCAACTAAGGCGTTTCTCTGGTATAGTCGCTTAAGTAGGACAAATAGATTAAAACAATTAATGAACCCAACACCGAGAGGAGGATTATGTAGGCACCACTAGCATAATTAAATATCCAATACAGAACACAGCTAACCGCTATAATTCCAATTACACTAGCAAAAATTGTTAATTTCTGTAAAGTGGTTTTTCTATAACGGATATGTATATCGTGAGGCGGCGAATAGATATGTGAGAATCCTAAGTTAAACCGATAAAGTACAAAGCTAATTAAATAGCAAGATAAATGTGTAGAGATTTGAATGATGTAAGTGCCAAGGTTTGTTAGACTTTGAGCATCATTTAATGTTACAACTCCAGTATTCAAGAGTATTAGGTAAACTATAACTTGAATACCTATAAAGCTGCAAGAACCAATCGATACAGTAGACAGTGATTCAAAAAGACGTAATTTGATTAAATACCTGAAAAATATGATCATAATAAATAATTGAATGGCAGGGTCAAAAGGTATTAAATCTAACCAAAAGCGATTAAAGTACGATACAATGGAAAGGGTAACCCCGATAATAGTTATTTCTTTGGCATATTTGAAAAAAGGAAAAGAAAATATTTTAAAAATAAGCGCAAGTATAGCAATCACATCCAAAAAACCAAATAACAAATAGAGAAAAATATCCATATTCATTCGACCTCCTGTCATAAATATATATGACTATTTGTCATAATGTCAATGATGATTCAATAATCTGATGTTCTATTATATAATAATAATTAGTGATATCATACGAATAGGTGATAAATATGAGGTTTGGCGATAAATTAAAGGTATTAAGAGAAAATAGAGGAATCTCCCAACAAGAATTGGGGGACCGCTTTCATCTTAGCCAAAGCATTATTGGATACTATGAAACAAATAAGAGAGAGCCCAGCATAAACACGTTAATGAACTTTGCGAATTTCTTTGACGTAAGTGTGGATTATTTGATTGGCTATAACGAGGAATCCAAAGGTCAAGTGAAACTAAAAATTCCGGCGTTTAAGAAAAGGGAAGACTTGAATTCACACATTTTTATCGATTTAGACGAAATCAAATGCATTTCTAATGGCAAGAAGTTCGTAACTCTCAGCGTCGGCAAGAAGGAAATTTATTATAGTGTAAATTCATTCGAAACATATATAAACTTACTTAATGATTATGATTTCATTCAGGTCAGTTCCAGTGTTCTTGTAAATAAGAAGCATATTGCCAGCGTGGATAATAAAAATTATATGGTGTATCTAGGCGAGGATGAGAATGCTATTGAGGTTTCCATCTCAAGATCCGGGTTACATTATTTATGAATTAGTTTATCCGCATAATAGCTAGACTTTTTTTCGACTATAGTCCTCGAGGTAAGACAAGAAAGTTAAAGCAAGTATTGCCGCTGCAACCGATGGTAAGATGATATATAATGCATTTGAATAATTTAATAAAAACCAATACACGATACTGCAAATAATGATCATGGATAATGAATTGGAAATAAGTGTGAGAATCCGAAGTTTAGTGAAATTTTTATGAATGTATAAATCTTGCGGCGGTGCGGAAATATGCGAATGTCCCAAGTTAAATTTATAAAGCAGAAAGCTGATTAAAAAACAAATGAATTGAGTTATTAATTCGATGATATAAATTCCTATGTGGTCAAAGGTTAACGGATCATTTTCTGAAACGATACCGCTGGCGAAAAGTAAAGGAATTACAATATATTGCACACCTGCGTAATAGAGAAAACCTATGGATACAACGGTTTGTGATTCGATAAGACGTACTTTTAATAAATACCTGAATAGCAGAATACATAATATGTACTGAATAGCCGTATCGTAGGGCTTCAGACTTAATACCATAAAACGGTCAACATAAGATACAACAGAGAGAATAACCGCAATGATTGAAATCTCTAGAAGATAGCTTTTAAATGGAAAACTGAAAGCTGCGAAGGTTAAAGCAAGAATGGCAATGATACTAATGAATCCAAATAAAATATAAAGAAAAGTTACCATATTTCACGTCCCCAACAGTGAGTTTAGATGCGGAAAACAACTAAAACAATTTAATCACCTTTCGCGATTATAATCCATCTTGTAGGATAGATAAATAAATAGGAGCAAGGAAATAAACACGGAAGGTAAAATAATGTATAGAGCACTGGTATAATTTAAAATCCAATACAACACACTGCATACTGTTAGGATTCCAACTAGGTTTGCTAAACCTATTAGTTTTCTCATTTTCGTTTTTTTGCTTTTAATTTCTATATCATGTGGAGGGGATAAGATAAAGGAAAACCCCATATTAAAACGGTATAGTAGGAAACCGACCACGAAACATGATAATTCTGTAGCAAATTGAATAATGTATATACCTAAACCCGTTAAACTTTGTGCATCGTTTACGGTAACAATCCCACTCATTAAAAGCAAGGGATAGACTATAAATTGGATTCCAGCAAAACTGCAATAACCAATGGAAACAACCGACAGCGATTCGAACAGCCGCATTCTGATCAAATATCTGAAAAAGACAATATACAGAAAGAATTGAATAGCAATGTCATAAGCAGCAATATTCAACCATACCCTGTCAAAGTACGAGACGACAGAAAGTGTTATCCCAATAATGATTAACTCCTTAACATATTGCAATAGCGGAAAGCGAAAGATACTAAAAATAAGCACCAAGATAGCAATAACATCCAAAAAACCAAAGAATAAATAGAAAAACACATCCATTTTTAAATTTCCCCTCATACAATAATATGCATAATTATATACTATTTTAGCTTACAAGGAAGTAAATTGTTAAAGTATATTTGTACGGAATCCTGTCACGAATGATGAGTTTGGGCGGACTCTTGCTAAGGTGATGCGTAGACCGAATCTTTTTCCGGTGCCTGCATTTGTATTGAAGCTCATTTTTGGGGAATTGTCGGTTCTCTTGCTTGAAGGCCAAAGGGTAATTCCCCAGGCTTTGCTCGATCATGGGTTTGAATTTAAGTATCCCAAGCTAGATAAAGCCTTAGATCAATTAGAAAGCAAGATTGGTTTTTTATAATGATTAAGCGAGCTTAGTTCTTGTCTCTGATACGTGAAATATGGTATAATTACTTTGTAAGACAATCAAATGTTTTCGCTAACCGATATGCGAACCATAAAAGGTCGGTGCTCAAATGTTTTCGCTAACCGATATGCGAACCATAAAAGGTCGGTGCTCAAATGTTTAAGGCCCTATCTTAATTGATAGGGTCTTAATTTTAAGGATGG
>DASWUO010000333.1:0-4462 GCA_036401615.1 Bacilli bacterium
AGATAAAGCCATACCATTCCCCCTAAGTGTACAATATATAATTACAATGTCCTTAAACGGGCTTTTTCATGATATTCTATGGAATTATGAAGCGAACAATGACATAATAAAGGTCATCAGGGGGCATTTTACCCGGGAGTCCACTTCTGGAAAGGAGACTGTATGATACGATTTGGCGTGATTGGAACCAACAAAATTACCGAAGAATTCATTAAAGCAGCTCGTGAGACGGAAGAGTTCAAGTTAACCGCCGTGTATTCCCGGACCATAGAGAAGGCGGAAGAGTTTGCGGCAAAATATAGTATCCCGGGCACTTATACCGACTTGAGTGAAATGGCCCAAAGCCATGAGGTCGATGCCGTTTATATCGCCAGCCCGAATTCCTTTCACGCCGAGCAAGCGATTCTCTGCATGAATCACGGCAAGCACATCCTTTGCGAGAAGCCTATCGCCTCGAATGTCCGTGAACTAAGAGCCATGATCTCCGCAGCCCAAGCTAACGGCATATTGTTGATGGAAGCATTGAAATCTACTCTGCTGCCAAATTTTCGTGCGGTTCAGGAGAGCTTGCCGAAGATCGGCCAAGTTCGCCGATATTTCGCCAGCTACGGCCAATATTCTTCCCGCTATGATGCCTATAAACAAGGAACAATCCTCAATGCGTTTAATCCTGTATTTTCTAATGGAGCTCTAATGGACCTCGGCATTTATTGCATCTATCCTATGGTTGTGCTGTTTGGCAAACCTGAACTGATCAAAGCTACCGGACTGCTGCTCGAATCAGGCGTGGATGGGGAGGGCAGCATTCTTGCCCAATACAAGGAAATGGAAGCCGTCATCACCTACTCCAAAATCACCGATTCACATCTGCCCTCGGAAATTCAAGGCGAACAAGGTACAATTCTCATCAACAAAATCAACCATCTGGATCAAGTGGAGATTCGCCGCAAATCCGCCGCCATTGAGAACCTCACCAGACCCCAGTCCAACAATAGCATGGTGTATGAAGTAAGAGAATTTATCGATTTATTGAATAGGAATAAACTGGAATCGCCAACCAACTCTCACGAAAATTCATTAATAGCCATGGAAATAATGGACGAGGTTCGAAAACAAATTGGACTGGTTTATCCTGCCGATGAGGAATCCGGTTGAACTTGCTATTTTGGTGGTATAAGGTTCGAAACAGACCCTATACCATGGGCTCGTGTGATTATGCCCCTATAAAGTCTAAAAAGGAACTTATTGTTTAAAATCCCCCCAATTTTCTCGGTGTCTAGAATATCTAAGGTCTAAGAAGGAGCTTAAACCAGAATTGTGGTACTAATTTTTTGCAATAAGTTTTAATTAAGACCTTATTTTATAAATCAATCGTTTCTGTAACACTCCGGACCATTGTTGTTGCTGTTGGAGTGTGCCCTTGCAGATATATCATTCACTGCTGCCATATTTCCCTCCTAATGATTTAAGATACCATTGTCCGTTGTCTGTTCTTTCCCTGGCTAGAAACCAAATCTCCGTAAAAGCCGAAGATGGCTTAAGTACCTTGTCCCATGCGTAGTTAAAATCACTCCAGCCAAAATTATTCGACAAGCTGCGAATCAACAGCGCCAAGGGATAATTATGGTTGTACCCTTGACTCTTTGCTTCTTTGCGTAAAATCAGTTGGTTTAAAGCTTCCACAAGGTTATCGAACGTTTCTATGCAGACGAAGGATTGGGGAGGCACCTTAAGCAGCTGCCGGGCTTCCGATTCATTATAGAATAAATGCGTGATTTCCACACCAAGTTTGTGCCCGCGGCTGTCCTGAAGAACGGCATCGGGCTTCTCCTGCTGGTACAGCAGTCTAAACCGGTTTATATTAGTTTGGTTGTATATAGAAATAAACAAGCGTGCCGCATCGCGTTCTAACTGCAATTTTCTTCTATTGGGCTTGACGTACAGCGGCTTCATCTCCTTTTGTTTAAATTGGGGCTTACCCCTATATTAGCTATTGCTCAACTTTATGTCCAACAGAGACTTCATGGGGAGACGTCCCGAATTAATTCTGAATAGATGTAATCGATTTATTTGTAAAATAATAAAAGTGAACTAAACTTAGCATTGACGTTAACAGATAGAAGGAGGATACAAGGCCATGATAGAACTGTTGGATCGGCACCCTGACTTGGACGGCGTTTTTGCGGGAAATGACTTAATGGCTGTGGGGGAGGTGAACCCGATGCCTGATCCGGCATTAAGTTTATCTTCAACCCCGCCTACTAGTTCAAGGATTGTCGTTGTCGGCAGTTTAAATATGGATTTAGTCGTCTCCACGGACAGAATGCCGCGCGTCGGCGAGACGATTCTGGGCAATGATATTCATTATTTGGCGGGGGGCAAGGGAGCCAATCAAGCGGTTGGCTGTTCCAAATTAGGAGCTAATGTTGTCATGCTCGGTGCGGTTGGCGAGGATACCTTCGGCAAACAGTTAATAGAAACGCTCGAAGAATATCAAGTGGATACAGCCCATATTCTTAAGCTGGCACAACATCCTACAGGAACGGCAACCATCTTGCATATGCCTAATGACAACTGTATTGTAGTGGTGCCTGGAGCCAATGGCCAATTCACGGCAGAGCGACTTGAACTCTTCAAGGAACAGATTAACCATGCCGACATCATGCTGCTGCAGCTGGAGATTCCTTTATCGACGGTTGAGCGGGCATTGGAGCTCGCCCGTGCAAGCGGCGTAAAGACGATCCTCAATCCTGCACCAGCTCAAGCTTTATCCAAGAAACTGCTGCAAATGGTCGATTACCTTACCCCTAATGAAACGGAACTGGAGCTGCTTACCAACCAATCTTGGGCAAACGAAGATGAATTGGAAGTTGTGTTGGGGCAATGGGAACAAACCTGCGGCCACAAAGTGATTGTTACGCGCGGGGAGCATGGCTGTTCTTTCATGAACGGCAATAAACTGCATACTGTGCCAAGTATCAAGGTGGACGTTGTGGATACTACCGGGGCGGGGGATGCCTTCAACGCATCGCTGGCCTTTGGGGTCACGCAGGGGTGGCCGATGGAAGAGGCAGTTTCCTTCGCCGTTAAGGCGGCTTCCCTCTCCGTAACCAAATTCGGCGCCACGAACGGGATGCCAAGCTTGCAGGAAGTGATCGATTTTTCACACTTAAAAATGGCCTAAATAAGGTTAAAAAAAGGCCCTGTGCCAAAAAGGACAGGGTTGTGTAATGAGAATAAGCTCCCAATAGAAACCTATAGCTAAAAAACCGCTCGCTTAATCGTTGATTTGAACATTTAGGGTCTATAAAGAAGCTTAAACCGTAGTAACTACGCTTAACTTTTGCAATAGGATCTATATTTGCTCTTATATCTGTTATTATACATAGTTGGAATAGGCTCGGAGGGACTCGAACCCTCGACCAGATGATTAAGAGTCAACTGCTCTACCAGCTGAGCTACGAACCTATGACACAAATTGCATTCTATCATCTTAACTGAAAAAAAACAAATATAAATTATTCCTTTATTTATTAAGAAGTTTACCGTAATAATTTCTCATGTTTACTGTAATCAATTTTATTGTCATTCAGGAAATGAATCAAACTTTTATAATCACGTCTGGGGGTAGCAAGAATGTACCCTTCAATGCAATGATCGCGGGTTACAGTGGATTCGCCGCTTTCCAGGGCGATTTGGCCAATTTTGGCGGAGATGGTGTGCTTTGCGATATCACGGAAAGGAGAAGGTACCGGCTGCACCAGAATTTCGAGGAAGGCCTTGGCTTCATCCGTCCACATATGCCTGCTGGTATCCACATAATAATTCTGCCAATCCAGCTTCGATTTCCCGTCCTCCTTAGGAAGCACCTTCAGAAACTTGCGAAACATAAAGAACCCGCCGATTGACATGAACCCCACCAAGATAAAAACCCAGAACAACATAAACCATTTTAGAAAATCGGACATATTGGTAACATCGCCGTCCACTGAATTCACCCCTCCACGATTATACCTTATATTAAGAGGATGTTCAAAAAAAATGCTGCTCCATTTACCGATTGCCACAGGGCTGTAATGTTAGTACAATAGTTGATAGGATTAACTTACTTAATAGAGGGAGTAGAATTCGCCATGATAAACATCGGGTCACATGTTTCTTTTTCCAAACAAGGTTTGCTAAACGCAGCCACAGAGGCTGTAACTTATGGATCAAGCACTTTTATGATTTATACAGGCGCTCCGCAAAATACAGTTCGTAAACCGATTGAACAGCAGTTTCTGGCAGAAGGTACGGAAGTAATGAAAGCTAACGGCATCAACGAAATCATCGTACATGCCCCTTATATTATTAATCTTGGTTCTTACAAGAGCAATACCTTTGAATTGGCGGTCGACTTCCTTCAAGCAGAAATTCGGCGTACTCATTATTTGGGGGTTAAGAATATCGTCTTGCACCCAGG
>DASWUO010000334.1:0-3847 GCA_036401615.1 Bacilli bacterium
AAATGCAGGTTCAGAGCTGGTTAGTTCAACTTTGGAGTTTACGCCAGTGGTGGTGGATGCAAAGAAGAAGCGGTCCAAAGTGGCATCATAGCTAGCCTTGACTCCTGTAGAAGTAGACTTGGCGTTCACTGCACTAATAAATCCCGCGATGGTATCCCCAACAGCCAAATTAATCGTGGCTGAACCCTTCTCTCCTGCTATAGTCAGCGTCTGACCGGGAACCGTCGTCATTCCAATAGAACTCAGTGTAGCAGAAGAACTGGATGCCCCAGTATTTGCTGTAGATGTCAAGGAAGCTGATGTGGCCAGCTGCAATACTTGTAATTGATAAGTGCCATGGACAGCCTCAGGAGCAGCCGTTGCGCTTATGACCGTTTCATCAGCCGAGACGGCTTTCTTGGTTAAATAAGGGCCTTCTAATTTCATATCAAATGCGGCGTTGCGCAGCTCAAGAATCTTGCTGTTCATTTCCCGGTAGCCTTCGCTTTGCCAGGTTAAGATTTGTTTCTTCTGCATGAGTTTATCTAAAGGCATCCGATGGGCTTGCATCAGCTTGCCGACGGTCAGTTCTATATCCAAACCGGATGCCCCTATATTGGAAATTCGGTTAACCATAATAAATCACTTCCTTTCATTAAAGGATGATGAACAGGATGATACAATAAAGCATTCCAAATTTATATATGAATCAGCCTCTTTTATCCACTAAAATTCCGGCCATTTGCCACAGTTTTGCCAGAAAATCAAAGTTCTTCTCGGGAGGGATCTCGCGAATCACTTCTCCTGTTTCTTTATTCAGTACTTTCACCATAATTTGATGGGTTTCTTTATGTATCCTAAATTCTAAGGAAGTGGTCGCACCCTCCACTACTTTAATAGCCCGTTCGATGGCTTTGACGAGCTGCGCATTCGTAATGGGAACATCTTCCCCTTGCGGTTGCGCAAGCTTAAGCTCTCCTGTATTTCTAACTCGGACGACAGGCACAGGCGGTTGATATCTCTTAACCGGAATGGAAACAGCCGGACTTGGTTTTATTGCAGCGGCTCCCTCAATGACATACGTTGTGTCGGAAACAGGCTGAAAGTTTGAACCTCCTATAGGTATATTGGACATATACAAAACTCCCTCTATTAATGATGATTTACTTAGTTTATCGGTTTTCTGGGGCTAAATCATTATAGCCAGTTTAATTCTTAATCAGAATGGCCATATAAGCCATTGAAGTGTAGTTGTTTTTCTTCAATAGTTCTATAGCGCCCCGTAAATAGAGGGCATTATGCTCAATCGTTTTGGCAAAAGATTGAATTAGCTTGATTACATGATCTACGCCAAAGTCCCCTTTGTGAAACCCTGCCATCCCGATCAAATGCAGTTTAATCATCGCGTAATGCATAACAAGCATAACATACTCATCAACAACGGACTTGCCCCCAAGCGGGAAAAGGGTTTTAAACACATAATTGACCAAATAATTTTCCAAGATATATTCATGCTCACGCATAAAAGGTTGATAATAGGCATGATACGCTTCCCGGTAATGTTCTGAAGTCTCTTCAACGGCAGCTTCACCTGTATATTTGATGCCGAGCAGGACTTCTTTCAAACAATCCAGATACCGATGGCTGATGGCACCTTGCAGCAATCTTTCGTCAATTAATTCCTTCACTAATTGCATTTGAATCGCAACGGAAACAGGAATGTTTTCCAGACTTTTCTGGATGCTTCCACCTTCTATCATGCTCCGATAAGAAGCGATAAGCCGGGGGATTTCTTCCATATTTGAAGCGGAGATACAGTCATCTGCTTTCTGATAAAACATGCCTAGAATAATTAATCTCTCAGATAGGGAATAGCTTCTATTCTGCAAAACCTGAATGGTAAAGATGCGTAATTCCCAGAAATACTTTTCAGCTTTATGGGCGGCGGCCTGACTTTCGGTATCGATTAGTCTGCCAACCATATTGCGAACTGTTATGGATTCTTTAACTTCATCAAATTCCATACCGTCGGGATTTAATAAAGCAAGACGAGCTGCCTCTGGACAGGACATGGTTGCCGCCTTTTCTACAATATGGTTAACCTTATTGGAGAAACGAGGATACGTCGTGCAGACATCCGATAAATAAGTTTCGCCCATTTTCAACTGAACAGTGCATAGTTTATCTTCATTAAGCAGAGGACAAGAGGAATCGGGTTTCAACATAATTTTGCCATAATTGGCCTCAGTAGGATCCGAGCGATTGCGTTTCACGTGAGTATCCAGCAAAGATTTTAATTTCAAATCCTTCAGCTTGTTATATTTCTTATAAGTCGTATGATCCACATTTACCTGCCAACCGGCACAGCAAGTGTCTTCACAAGAAGACCCGATGCATTCAAATTGCTGTAAATAACTTGGCACAAGAACAGTTCGTGTCTGGTCGGTCAACTGAAAGATCCCCTTATAAATAAGATAGAAAAAAGAGACCATTCGAAAACGAAGGTCTCTTCTCCTGTTATACAGATTAACGAAGCAATTGCAGAACGCCTTGAGGTTGTTGATTAGCTTGGGCAAGCATCGCTTGAGCAGCTTGGGCAAGGATACTGTTCTTCGTTTGATTCATCATTTCTTTCGCCATATCGGTATCACGGATACGCGATTCAGCAGCAGTTAAGTTTTCAGAAGAGGCATTCAAGTTGTTAATCGTGTGCTCCAGACGGTTTTGAACTGCCCCGAGTTTTGCACGTCCAGCGGATACCGTTGTGAGGGCATTATCAATAGTTGTTATAGCTAGGTTAGCTGCTCCTTGGCTAAGGATACTAATCCCTTTCTGAACGGTTGCAGCTGTTGAAACGGAACCATTCGCACCAATAATAGCTGCGGTAGAAGCTGTTGTAGTTTGAGTAATAGCATCGGAATCACCAACAGCAAAAGCTCCGCCCGCAGCAGTGCCTGCAGCTACTGTTGCATAAGTAAAGGCTACTGTTGCCACCCTGTCAGATGCTGAATCACCTAAAGTTACAGCGGATTGATTGTTATAAACTTTTACAGCAGCACCTATGGCTGTTGAACCAACTGTGTTAGTTGTACCAATCTGCATAGTCAGATATTCTGCGGATTGTGCAAATGTATAAGTGTCAGCAGCACTATTATCAGCATCAACAGCAACCGTAAGAATCGCACCGTTAGCAAGTGTAATTGCCGTGCTAGTACCAGCAGTTACTGTTACTGCTGCATTAGTATACGTTACTCCGCCATCGGTTGAGTAAGAAGCTGAAGTTACGTCACCGCCACCGCCTACAGTATCCACTTTTACAAGAAAGGTTACATCGGAAGAACCTGTGTAAGTACCGCTCACTGTTCCTGCACCGCCTAAAGCATCACTCTTAGTTACTGCACCAGCAGCTGCCGCTGTTTTAGCTACGTTAAGGAAGGTGCCGTTAAGGTTTGCAGATGTTGTGGTAAGAGAAGTTACAAGTGTATTTGTGTTGGTAAAGGTTGTTGTCACAGACGACCCTGCAACACCCAAGGTATGTGCATCCATAGCGCCGACTTTAAGATTTAGATTCTGGCCTGCGTTAGCGCCAATATGGAAAGTATCGTTCATTCCGCCAGCTAACAAGTTTTGTGTATTGAATTCTGTTGTATTGGAGATACGGGTAATTTCAGCGGCCAGTTGGTCAACTTCTTGCTGAATCGTGCTGCGGTCGCTTGCTGTGTTAGTATCAGTAGCTGATTGAGCAGCCAGTTCACGAATACGCTGCAGAATGCTGTGAGTTTCGTTTAACGCGCCTTCAGCTGTTTGTACTAGTGAGATAGCATCTTGCGAGTTACGGGATGCTTGATCTAATCCGCGAATTTGACCG
>DASWUO010000335.1:0-4137 GCA_036401615.1 Bacilli bacterium
AACCGATTGAAGAAAAGGGGATTATCATTAATTCGAAGACGATGCTTCCGCTAAGTAATGTTGCCCGAACATTGCAAGCTTTAGTAAAGTGGGATTCGGCCACAGAAACAGCTTTCATATATAAACCCAATGTGCACATCACCCTGTTTGAGATGATTAAAGACAAGATAAGCGGACCCTTTGGCAATGTAGAATACAAGGGGAAATACGATTTTGTCATATTTACTCAAGTAGATAGCCTGTTGACTGAGGTCAGTTCGATTAAAGTTACGATGGAAGATCCATATGGCAAAGAGGTTGTGAGTGAGAATAAGGAATTGACCAAAGACCAGAAAAACAATTTCTGGTTTGGAACCCCCACCATTACCCATCTCTTTAAATACACTGGAAAATATACGGTGAAGTTTTATATGAAAGCCGGCGATGGTCCTTATTCCCTTGTATCTGAGAAGGTCATTCAATCCTATTCACAGAAATAATCATATTTATAATGAAGCCTAAGGGGAGGCCCGGCAGGCTTTTTTTAATGCCGATTGGATTCATTGACCCGACTTATTTAAAATGTTAGAATACGTAGGTAAATTCTTTAATCAGGAAAAGAGGGCTGGACATGAGTGAACATCAACATGATGAAAATTGCGGTTGTGAAGATGACGGCGAGGAACAAATTTTCTCAATAACCGATGATGAGGGTAATGAATTAGAGATGGTCATGGTTTATTCATTCGAATCCGATGATCATGCCTACGCTGTTTTATTGGATAGGAACAACCTTGAGGCCGATGGGGTCATCTTCCGCATAGAGGAAGAAAACGATGAATCCTTTCTTGTCAGCATTGATGATGATGAGGAATGGGAACGGGTAGTTTCGATCTACAATCAAATTTCTGAAGGCCAAGCTACATAATTGAAAGGTATCACACAAGAAGACCGCCAAGGAAGCAGAAGTGCTTTCTTGGCGGTCTTCTTGTTGCTGTGAAATTTATAATTTACGTGGATTATAATACATGGTGCGGCCGTTAAACAGCTGGAGCTCAGCCTTTAACTGCCGGCCGAGATATTTACAAAATTCGTTGCCCTTGGCTTTGTCCCCATGGGTGCTGTTTTCCGGTAAGACCACTTGTATATAATGAGAAACCTCTTGATCCTCCGTTGTATCGCTCCCTAGTCCTAAGACTATATATTTATATAGGGAATTCTTTCCTTTAAGATAAAACCATGCTTTATCTCCATCGGGGTTATTCTCTATGGTATACGGAAAGGCGGCATCCGCGTAATCCCAGTCCAATTGTTTCCCGGTTAATGCGGTTTGGTCTATATACTTTAATAATAAATCCTTTAATTCGTCCATACTCACGGAAGGAACGGTAGAGCCTTCAACCATTCGGATATAAGCTGTTTGATTCATCTGATTCACACCTGCCACTCGCAAATTTGATATAAAACCATACCCATCATAGCATTAACGCATTCATATTTCAATTAATAGATGGCTTGGGTTTCCACAATCACCTTCACTTGTTCAATCGAACGGTCCTCCGGGCCTTTTACAGGCAATCCTACCTCAACATGCTCAAGGATATAGTTTATGTTTTCTTGGGATATGACTTCACCCGGCAGCAGGATTGGTATACCCGGGGGGTAAACATAAATAAATTCAGCAATAATTCTCCCAGCTGATTTCTTGAAAGGAATGGTTTCCGTGTCTGCATAGAAGGCATCCCGGGGGATGATGGACAATTGGGGGATTTCCGGGATCTTTACAACAATTTCACTGACTTTATTAAAATTATAATTGATTCTGGAGAGCTCCGTGAGCGCCTTGACCAAGATATGGATGTTTTCTACGATATCCCCGGCAGTGACAAAACAAAGAATATTGTACATATCGCTTAATTCAACCTCAATATTGTACTTCTCCCGCAGCCAATTTTCCGCATCATAACCGGTAATACCCAACTTTCGAACATGTATCGTTAACTTGGTGGGATCATAGTTATAAGTGGCATCCGTGCCTAAAATTTCCGAACCAAAACAATACAGGCCTGGAATATGATTGATTTCTCTGCGGGCATTTTGGGCCATTTCAATCGCTTTTTCGGCCATCTCATATCCATTTAAGACCAGGTTTCTCCGGGACGTGTCTAAGGAAGCGAGCAGCAGGTAAGAAGTGGATGTGGTGGTTAGCATACTCATGAACGTTTGGACACGCCTTGCATTAACTAACCCTTCCTTCACATTTAGAACAGAGCTTTGGGTCATGGATCCGCCAAGCTTATGCAAGCTTGTTGCCGCCATATCTGCACCTGCGGCCATTGCGGATATGGGCAGCTTGTCGTTGAAATGAATCAGGGCACCATGCGCTTCATCCACAAGCACCGGGATATGATAGGTGTGCACCAAATCAACAATTTCTTTCAAATCTGCGCAAATCCCGTAATAGGTTGGATTAATCACCAGTACAGCTTTCGCATCAGGGTGCCTCTCAAGGGCCCTTTGTACCGTTTGCGTGGTAATTCCGTGATCGATCCCCAGATTATAATCTCTTGTCGGTGAAATGAAGATGGGTTTAGCCCCGGCAAAGATAATAGCCGACATCACGGATTTATGGACATTGCGCGGGACAATGATTTTATCGCCCTCTGAACATACAGACATAATCATCGTCATGATAGCGCTACTTGTTCCTTGTACACAAAAAAAGGTATAATCAGCATTAAAAGCGTCGGCGGCCAATTCTTGGGCTTCTTTAATTACTCCCATTGGCTGATGCAAGTCATCCAGCGGGGCAATATTTATCAAGTCAATGGAGAGTGCGTTCTCTCCCATAAAATTTCGGAATTCGGGATCCATGCCGACACCTTTTTTATGGCCGGGAATATGAAACTGAATCGGATTATGCTTCGCATGCTCTAACAAGGCTGTAAATAGGGGAGTTAAGTGTTGGTTCAACGGTAACATCTTCCCTTTCTATTTCGATAATATCTTTAGGAATTATTTGAAACTGACAAAAATGAGTATAACAAATAGGGCAACGGATGCAAGTTATTTTTTTGTAATTATTGCACAGACAAGAAGGAGATAGTATGGATACCAGCACATTAAAGCTTTTTAAACAATACCTGTTAAATCCCTTTGTTCTTAAATTGCTGTTTATCATGTTTGTGGTTGAATTTGTGAAAGGCGCTTTACTTATAACAATTCTGCCTGTTTACATGGGAACGGTTATGGGCTTATCGACATTTATTGTAGGACTCTCTTTGTCTCTTCAATACATAGGTGATAACGTATTTCGTCTTCCGGTAGGGTGGGTGATTGATCGAATCGGTTATCGCTGGAGTATGTTTTGTGGAGTCGTTGTTGCGTTTGCAGCCGTAGGGATTATTGCTTCAACCACGAGCTTTCTATGGGTTATTCTAGCATGCGCTTTACTTGGGATCGGTACAGCCCCCTTGTGGCCGGGAGTCATTACAGGTACAACCGAGGTAGCGGGGGATAAAGCCCGAGGCACCATCATGAGTGTGGTTTTTATGGCTTGGATCTCGGGAGTAGGGTTAGGCCCGATTGTAATTAATTTTTTTATCAACGATACTTATGAATTTGCCTTCAGGGTTCTAATTGTATTAATGGCCGCCGTCATTATCACGGCTTTATTCCTGCCGGGGAAGGTGTCTAAACATTCAAATACGGAGTTAAAGGCCAAGCTAAAGCAAGCTTTCATTAAGAAAAACCTGGTTAAACCACTAAGTACTTATGGAAGAATAAAAAAGTATTTTTCCGAAGCGAAGAAATCGTTAGATGTAAGAGGAATATTCTTTCTAGCCATGTTCACCCAAACCTTTGCCCTAGGACTGTTAATTCCGGTAATCACGTTATATGTCCGCACAGAACTGCACTTTACCGCTAACCAATACAGTCTCCTGTTATTCTCGGGAGGGATGCTTACCGTTCTATTGCTTATGCCTGTAGGGCGGTTTGTGGATAAATGGGGTACCAAATGGTTTCTGCACACCGGCTTAATTCTTACCTCTGCCACTTTAATTGCTTTTACTTACATAACTGCAAACAGCATGATATATATCATGGTTGGCCTAATCGGCATTGGTTTTGCTTTTATTATCCCTGCTTGGAACGCTT
>DASWUO010000336.1:0-5439 GCA_036401615.1 Bacilli bacterium
ATGTTTTAGTTGGGGGCCCGCCCAATTGTGAAGAGCGAGTTCCATTACCTTCATGCCGAATAAGAAGAGGGCTAACCCCGCTAACAACGGAATACCTATTTCTTGTATCATGATGAACTCAACCTCCGAATTCCTGACAAAAGAAAATGTTATATATACATATGATTCATCCAGACAAGCCATGACAAGTCCGCCATGCATAGAAAGATAGTCGGCAATTTACAAATAATGAGGAGGCCATACAGTGGCAACTGTTTACTTGAACCGACAAAGAAAGAAACGATTAGAGCAAGGGAAACCTTGGGTTTTTGATAATGAGGTGCAGAAGATTGAAGGTGAAGTTGTATCTGGTCAGCTCGTCACAGTAGTCAGCCATTTAGGCCAGTTTTTAGCTGTGGGGTACATCAATCCTCTATCCAAAATCATCGTTCGAATCGTCTCATATGAACCTTTAGAGCAAATGGACCAAACATTTTTTATTGAAAAATTTCGCAAATGCCAGCAGCATCGGGAACGCTTTCTGGAGGATCCCCGATCATGCCGTGTGGTTTATGGGGAAGCTGATTTTTTACCGGGGTTGATTGTTGATCGATTTGCAGATGTGTTAGTTGTGCAAATTCTCACTCTGGGCATGGACATACATAGGGAAGATATTGTCGCTGCATTGATTGAAGTTTTTCAACCGAAAGGGATTTATGAACGCAGTGATGTGCAGATTCGTGAGTTGGAGGGTCTTCCGTTAACAACAGGAGTGCTATACGGGGATTGTCCAAGGCATGTAATGATTGTTGAAAATGAGCTGCAGATCCAGGTGGATATCTGGGAAGGGCAGAAGACGGGGTATTTCTTTGACCAACGCGAGAATCGCAGGTCTATTGGTCCCTTGATGACCGGTTGGGGTAAACACAGCGGTATTACGGTGAAAGAGGTGCCGATTATCGGAGAAGGGGAAGTCCAAACGCAAACGGTACCTGTTAACTCCAATGGTAAGATAGTAACTTACCCCTACTGGGACGGCGCTGAGGTACTCGAATGCTTCTCACACTCCGGCAGCTTTACGCTGAATGCCTGCAATTATGGAGCCAAAAAGGTAACGTGCTTGGACATTTCCGAGCATGCCATTGAGAGTGCGAAGCATAATGTGAAACTGAACGGGTTTGAGGACAGGGTAGAATTTGTGGTGGCCGATGCTTTTGATTATTTGCGCAGACAGGTAAAAGGGTTAGAGGAAAGAAACCTGCGTGGTGGGGTAAATGGGGGAAGTGGCAACAAAAAGATCGATACTTCTATACCAATGGGCTCCGATGGCCGAACGTGGGATGTGGTCATTTTGGATCCACCTGCTTTTGCTAAAACAAAAAGCGCCATACAAGGCGCCTGCAGAGGATACAAGGATATCAATTTGCATGCCATGAAGCTTATTAAGGACGGCGGGTACTTGGTTACAGCAAGCTGCTCCTATCATATTCGTCCGGACTTGTTCTTGGAAACCATCCTTGAAGCAGCTGTAGATGCTAATAAGATATTGCGTCTTGTTGAATTTCGCGGAGCCGGCAAGGACCACCCACAAATATTGGGCGTGGATGAAGGCCATTATTTGAAATTTGCTATCTTTGAAGTGCAGGACAGGAAATAATTTATTGATTGTTGGGAGTTGGTACAGATAATAATGGTTTTATAAGATATGAACTATTGCACAAAGAATCCATCCTCAGGAACGAAATTGCCATCATATTTGTATTTTTCCTGTGATTCATGCAGTTATTGCAAAGATATGCTTTAGTGGAGAATGATCATTCTTCACGATTGCATAACCTGCTTTAATTGTTCTATTTTCGAGAAATGAACCAATATTTAAAGCATAACCAGTCGTGGCTATCGCAATATTTCGCCATAAGTCCATCGATATTCCATTACCCTCCCCGATGACCTGGCATTAAGATGTAAATAATAATAGGTATTCGAAATTTCACAATTAATAGTTATATCTTAAAAAAATCGGTTTTTATCCATTAGATAGGTAGTCCTGTATTAATTATTTATACGAATATATGCTCGATTTTATTGCAATCTATGTTAAAATAATAGTCATAGGGAAGGAGGGCGAACGATGTCGATTCGCTTTGTGATTGGCAGAGCGGGCAGCGGAAAGAGTGAATGGTGTCTTAACGAGATTAGAGCGCAGCTCCAAGAGGATGCACAGGCAAGTCCGATGATTCTGCTGGTGCCCGAACAGGCGACATTTCAGGCGGAATATGCGCTTGTGGGAACGCCGGGGATTAGCGGTTTTATTCGCGCTCAGGTGCTAAGCTTTCGTAGAATGGCTTTCCGAATTATGCAGGAGGTTGGCGGATCCACCCGAGTACATATTGCCGACACAGGCAAGACTATGCTGCTTCACAAAATTGTCCATAACCGCAAGAACGATTTGCGTTTATTTTATAGCTCGGCCGACCAGATGGGGTTTATTGAGAAGGTTAATAATCTGTTTAAAGAGTTAAAAAGGTATTGTATTACGGCAGCGCAATTTGAGGAGCATGTAAATCAGAAAATTTCCGGTTTGTATGGAGATTCTTCTCTGTTGGAGGACAAGCTTCATGATTTATTGCTCATTTATCTTGATTTTGAACAGCATCTATCACAGCATTACGTAGATTCAGAGGATTATTTAACGATTCTGGCTGAGCAGCTGCAGCACTCGGTTTATGCCCGGGAGGCGGAAGTGTGGATTGACGGTTTTTATGGATTCACACCCCAAGAATTTGTTGTTATCGAGCAGATGATGCTGTATTGCCGTAAGGTCACGGTAACGCTGTGTCTTGATAGAGAGTATGAGGCAGGGGATAGACCGCAGGAACTGGATTTATTTCATCCAACGGCTTCAACCATGATTGGCTTACAGCAATTGATAGAGAAAACAGGGGTGTTGCAAGAGGAAACGATCATTTTATCGAATGCCAAAGAGCCGCGTTTATTTGCCAGTCCTATGCTGGCTTATTTGGAGCAAAATTTTGATAAAAGAGTGGAACGTCACCGCAGCGGGTTTATTGCTGCTGACGGTATTGTTATAAACGCAGCTGTTCATCGAAGAGCAGAGGTGGAAGGTGCGGCACGGGAGATCACTCGTCTTGTTCGGGAGCAGGGCTGCCGATGGCGTGATTTAGCGATTATGGTTAGAAACATTGAAGATTACCATGATCCCCTGACGACAATTCTTAAGGATTATGGCATTCCCTACTTTTTAGATCAGAAACGTTCTGTCATGCATCATCCCCTGGTTGAATTTATTCGCTCGGCTCTTGAAGTAGTTGTCCATAACTGGCGGTATGATGCGGTGTTTCGCTGTGTTAAAACCGACTTTCTGCTGCCTTTGGACAAGGTAGAAGAGGACACAGAAGGGGTCAATAAGCCAGATGTCTTGCCTAACAAGAGAAGGAGCCACCGTCACGGCATGGATGAGTTGGAAAATTACATTCTTGCTTTTGGAATTCACGGATCGCGTTGGACAGATCATCAGCCTTGGGCTTATAAGCTGCATGTATCGCTGGAGGAAGAGGATGATGTCTCGCCTGGGGATGCGCCCGAAGACGTGATGGAGGCTGAATTAGCTTCCCCCCTAATAAAAGAAGATCTTTCTCTCCAACATATTAATTTCTATCGCCAATTGGTGGTTACACCCTTATTCGCTTTCGAGAAGCAGGCCAAGGAAGCCGTAAACATAAAGCAAATGGTGGAAGCCTTATTTGAGCTGCTGCAATCTGTTCAAGTGCCGGAACGCTTGGAGCAATGGTCTATCGAATCCAATCGCCAGGGTCAAATGGAACAATCGCGTGAGCACTCGCAAATGTGGGATTGTGTCATCGATTTATTCGATCAGGTTGTTGAGATGATGGGTGAAGAAGACATGCCCCTTGATCTGTTTGCCGGTATCATGGAAACCGGGTTGGAGAGCATAAGGTTGGGGCTGGTTCCTCCTGCTTTAGATCAGGTTCTAATAGGCAGTTTAGATAGATCCCGTTCGAGTCACATCAAGGCAAGTTTTGTGTTGGGCGTGAATGAAGGCATACTGCCCTCCCGTGTGCCTGAAGATGGCATCCTTAGCGAGAAGGAACGCCAACAGCTCAGTGATTCCGGCTTGGAGATGGCTCCAGGAAGCAGGCGCAAGCTGCTCGATGAGCAGTTTCTTATCTACACCGCGCTATGCACACCCCAGGATTTCCTATGGCTTAGTTATCCACTGGCAGATGAGGAAGGGAAATCGTTATTGCCCTCGGAATTGATTCGCCAAGTGTCCAGAATGTTCCCTATGCTCAAGCAAGGCCTTCTACAAGGGGAACCTTCAATAACTCCGGAAAATCCGGAACAGTTAGAATACATATCGAATCCCGGGAGAGTATTATCTTATCTGGTTGTCCAGCTCCGCCAATGGAAACGGGGGATCCCCATCGCCGATATTTGGTGGGAGGTTTATAATTGGTTTAGTGCCCATCCTGCATGGAAAACTAAACTTAATAAAATTACAAGCTCTCTCTTTTACAGCAATCAGGAACAACCATTAAGCTCAATTACCAGCTCGCTGCTCTATGGTCAAACTCTACAAGCCAGTGTCTCCCGAATGGAGCGTTTTGTGGCTTGTCCTTTCACGCAATTCATCTCCCACGGTTTACGCCTGCAGGAGAGAAGAATACATCGTCTGGAGGCGCCCGATATTGGGCAATTATTTCATGCTGCGTTAAGCTCAATTGCCTTACAGCTGCAAACAGAACAGGTCAGCTGGGGAGCCTTGACAGCGGATCAATGCCGTGAGCTTGCATCAGAGGCCATAAACCGGATTTCACCGCGACTGCAAAGTGAAATTCTATTAAGTTCGAAGCGTTTCTCTTACATTACCCGTAAATTGAAGGAAATCGTCAGCCGGGCTGCGATCGTACTGGGCGAGCATACCCGGATGAGTTCTTTTGCCCCTGTGGGATTAGAGCTTGATTTTGGTCCCAATAAGACGCTTCCCCCGCTCGAATTCGATCTGCACAATGGTTCCAGAATGGATATTGTGGGACGTATTGACCGGGTTGACCGCGCGGATGACGAACGGGGTATGATGCTTAGAATTATTGACTACAAGTCGAGTCAGACCTCATTGCAGCTGTCCAATGTGTTTTATGGATTGTCCCTGCAGATGCTTACGTATTTAGACGTAGTGATTACTCACGCGGAATCATGGTTAGGCCGGAAGGCATCTCCTGCGGGTGTGCTGTATTTTCACGTGCATAATCCGCTGCTCCAGAAGAATCAGATGATCTCATCGGAGCAAGTCGAGAAGGAATTGTTCAAACGTTACAAAATGAAGGGTCTTGTCCATGCGGATCAGCAAACAATTCATCTTATGGATACTACCCTTAAGAATGGCTATTCTGAAATGATTCCTGTCGGACTTAAAAC
>DASWUO010000337.1:0-2537 GCA_036401615.1 Bacilli bacterium
ACCTTGAAATGACTAGAGTTTTATTTTATTCAGTGAAAAGAAATGAATTAAAGGTATTGTTGATTTCATCGATAACCGCATCGGTGGAGTGCCAATCCTCAATGTAAATAATAATGATATACCTCACATCATTTTTAACAAATATCAGAAACGTAGATTGATATGCAATTTTCCCTGTTATTCCATGAACCAAAGTTGATCCCTGAACCACGAATTTCTTGACGGGTACGTCAAAGAAAGTTTCATCGGATTCTTCCGCAATTTCATTTTGTATTACAAAGGACTCTTTAGTGCTGTTTATGGCACCTTCAAGATCGGGATTGGAGTCTGAAAAAATAGAAAACTGGCCCCCATCGAATTGATATCTGATTGATTCCTCCGTACTCACTTCGTCGATGATCCAATCAACTGGAATGTCCAATTCGTATTTATAAGTACTGTTCTGCACCGTAACCGCTGCCGGTTTGGCTGCAGGCCCGGAAATTTCTTCAACGTACCCGAAGGCTTTTTCTGTTTTGACAGCATCCAAATTAACCGATTTCATGATTTTGTTCAAGATGGCTTGGCTTTCTGCAGCCGTTTTATCTTTAAAATAAGTGTATTGAAATTGGTATTTATACTTTCCTTTAATGATATAGATATTGGTCTGAACCCAGGTCTCGCTATTGCCGTAGGAGTATTCGTAACTCTTCGTGAGGGAGGGGGCATTTCCGGTAGTGCCTTTTACTGAATTTACGGTTTGGGCATAATCCTCGGAGAAATAATCATAGAAATCCGCTTCATTGCGTCCTGCCCACTCTTCCAACGTGTCTCCATCCGATTTCGAATTGATCCATAATTCCAAGCTCCGTTTCCCTTTTAAAAAACTGACTCCAGCATCTTCAACCAATTCCCAATCGATGGGCACTATAAAGGTATAGCCATTCAGGGTTCCATCAAATAAACGATATCCATCTTTGACTGTTGAGATATCTTTCAACTTTGTATCCTTCGCGTTGTAAGTTGTCTTGAAGCTGTCCAATATGGCTTTATAGCCTTTATATTTGGCCGCATTTTTATAGTTTACTGCTTTGGTTACTGTAAAATTGAAGAAAAAGGTATAGCCGGGCCTGAAATAACCTCTAATCTCGCTGGTCGAACCGTCACTGTTGTTGGTTACTATTTTGGCATAGGTATTGTTCTTTTCCGTTATTGTCTTTTTTTCTACAATGGTCTCTGTTGTGGCATTCACCAACTTCAGTAAGAAGAGCAGACTTGGAGAGATTGGGTGCGGGCTCTTTAAACACTGTGATATAAATCGTGCACAAGCAAGGATCTTATAAAACTTGACACTGTTCGGGGTTTTTGCGTAGAATATGTAATTATAAGCTGAATATAACAAAGGCACGGATAAGGAGCAGTAGGTTTTGTACGTTTTGCAGAGAACTGGTGTGTTGGTGGAAGCCGGTAAACGTCAGAAGTGAACTCGCCTTGGAGTTAGGCTAATGCCAATCGTTTCCCGCGTTAAGGGTTAAAGTGAGTAAGAGGCAAAGCATGTCCTTCTACTAACTAGGGTGGTACCGCGGAATTTGAACCTTTCGTCCCTAGCCAAGCGCTAGCGATGGAAGGTTTTTTTATTTGGAATTGGGATTTAAGATCAGGTTGATGAAGGAGGAAGTTTAGATGGCGCAGGACGTGAAAGAACACGGATATCATCCGTTGGTGATTGAGCCGAAATGGCAGCAGATTTGGGATCGGGATAAAACCTTCAAGGTGTTGGAGGATTCGGACAGGCCGAAATTTTATGCGCTGGATATGTTTCCTTACCCGTCAGGAACGGGTTTGCACGTAGGGCATCCGGAAGGGTATACGGCAACCGATATCATGTCGCGATTCCGCAGGATGAGAGGCTTCAATGTGCTGCACCCGATGGGGTGGGATGCATTTGGTTTACCCGCGGAGCAATATGCTCTGGATACAGGGCAGCATCCAAGAGATATCACGTTCACCAATATTGATAATTTCCGCAGACAGATCAAGTCCCTTGGGTTTTCTTACGACTGGGATCGGGAGATTAGCACGACGGACCCGGATTATTATAAGTGGACGCAGTGGATCTTTATCCAGCTCTATAACAAGGGGCTTGCTTATGTAGCGGAAGTGCCCGTGAACTGGTGTGAAGCGCTTGGCACGGTGCTGGCCAATGAGGAAGTGATCGACGGATTAAGCGAGCGCGGTAATCATCCGGTGGTACGCAAGCCGATGCGGCAGTGGCTGCTTAAGATAACGGAATATGCCGAACGGCTGCTGGATGACCTGGAAGAGCTGGACTGGACCGAGGGCATCAAGGATATGCAGCGCAATTGGATTGGAAAGTCGAAGGGCGCGGAGGTGTATTTTGACATTGAAGGGTTTGTTGAGGCTGAGGCCGGGGCTGATTCAGGTTCGGCTGGTTCTGGAGCCATAGGCCGACTGACGGTGTTTACTACACGTCCTGACACGTTGTTTGGAGCAACTTACTGCGTACTGGCGCCTGAGCTTGAATTGGTGGGGCAAAT
>DASWUO010000338.1:0-1916 GCA_036401615.1 Bacilli bacterium
CCCGTAAAGATCTTGGCTTCCTGTGACAAACCAGAATTGATATTGTTTTAATTGAATCAAGCTTAGCCCTCCCTAATTTCTTCTTTGATTGACTTTAAACGTTTCATGACGTCGTTTTCCCCGCGGCCGAAATAATCGTGAAGCTTACTATACTCCTGATATAATTTCTCATAAACCGCCACATTTGCCGGAATAGGTTTGAATGTATCTTTCCTCACCCTTGCCATCTTGGCTGCAGCTTCAACAAGGGTATCATATCCGCCTTCAGCTGCACCTGCGGCAACAGCACCAAACATAGCTGCTCCTAATGCCGGAGTTTGTTTGGAATCTGCGATGATGATTTCTCGATTGGTTACATCCGCATAGATCTGCATCAATAATTCATTGCGCTGCGGCAACCCTCCGCAAGCATAAAGTTCATTCACTTCTACTCCATTTTCCTGAAAAGTATCAACAATTTTTCGGGTGCCATAAGCTGTTGATTCCAACAAGGCCCGGTAGATTTCTTCAGGTTTAGTCAGCAATGTACATCCGATCAGTAGACCGGTCAAATCGGTGTCCACTAAAACGGAACGGTTCCCGTTCCACCAATCTAAGGCAAGTAATCCGGATTCCCCGGGCTTATAAGCAGCAGCACGATTTTCCAACCATTGATGTACATCAATGCCTTCTTTGGTTGCTGCTTCCGTTACATAAGCAGGCACTCCTTGCTCCACATACCAGGCAAATATATCACCAACCGCGGACTGACCGGCTTCATACCCCATATATCCGGGAATGATGCCATCTTCGACAACTCCGCACATACCCTCAACTTGTTTTTCTTCGGTCCCAAGAAGCAGATGACAAATGGAAGTCCCCATAGCCATCACAAGTTTACCGGGGGTTACCACACCTACACCCGGCACAGCGGCATGGGCATCGACATTGCCCATAGCAACAGCAATTCCAGGATTCAGGCCAATTTGTTTAGCCAAATCGGCATTTAATTCTCCAGCTTTGGAGCCAATAGATACGACTTCCCCACGGAGCTTGGTTTCAGTCAAATTTTCCAACCGGGGGTCTAAGGCTTTAAAAAAGTCCTTGCTTGGATACCCGTCCTTCTTATGCCAAATCGCCTTATAACCGGCTGTACAGCTGTTGCGTACCTTGTTGCCGGTCAGGGAAAAGGTAACCCAATCCGTAGCCTCCAGAAACAGATCCGTCTGGTCATAAATCTCCGGTGCTTCATTAAGGATTTGCCATATCTTGGCCATCATCCACTCCGATGAAATCTTCCCGCCATATCGAGGCAAGAAGGCTTCTCCTCTTTGGGCTGCAATCTCATTAATTAGATTTGCTTCATCCTGGGCAGCATGATGCTTCCAGAGCTTAACCCAGCTGTGCGGGTTATCCTTTAACTCCGGTTTAAAACATAACGGTTCACCGCTCACATCTACTGGAAGCATCGTACAGGCAGTAAAATCAATCCCAATTCCGATAACATCCGCCGGATCTACCCCGGATTCTTTCATAACGGCAGGAATGGAACGCTTCAATACCTCGATATAATCGCCAGGATGCTGCAGTGCCCAGTCTAGTTCTAGTTTTTTTCCGGAACCTGGAAGTTTTTCATCGATAACATTGTGCGGATAAGGAGTTACATGGGTGGCCACTTCAGCCCCGTTAGATAAATCGACTAACAGCGCCCGACCGGATTCTGTTCCATAATCAACACCAATTGCGTACTTCTTACTCATAAGAATAAATTCCTCTCCATCTAAAATTTAGAATTATATTTGGCCATAATAAGCTTTAGCCCCGTGTTTTCGTAAAAAATGACGATCCAATAACGTTTGATCCATTGGAGCAACCTCCGAGTTGAGATGAAACGTGCGATAAGCGATCTTGGCGACTTCCTCAAGGACAACGGCATT
>DASWUO010000339.1:0-4123 GCA_036401615.1 Bacilli bacterium
TTCACCCGCATAAGATTTCAGCTTCCAATCGTTATTTCTCTCGAAAAACCAAACCTCGCTATCCTCAGGAAGCGTCCAGCTTGAGGATTCGCCATTCACCCGCCGGGTGGAATTTCCCGGAACGATATAGCGGTATGCAAACCCGTCATCATAAGCTCTTGCGCAAAGCGTCCATACTACCCCAGAAGATGAATGATTAACCGCAACGGTCATTTCGTTATACTCGTTGACCGCCAATTTGTGACCGCCGCGCGCAGGATAACTATCCTGAATAAATATATAAGAAGCTTCCCCAATCAGTACGTCTTTTCCTAAAAACACTCCATCCACTGTTATTCCCATTTCAGATGGTTCAACGGCCGTTGCTCCTTCCACCCGAACTGTGTAGGACAACACACCTGTGTCGGACATGCAGATTTCTGCTTCCAAACACCCTTTCGGGCTTTTTAGTTGAAGCATTGTTAAATCAGCTGATCTTCCCATTTGCCGCCTCCGCCTGATATCAAATAAATGACGGCATACGCCGTCATTTATTTGATATATCTATTTTATTTCTTAACATTCAATTTACTAATGTAATCGTTCATCTCCGTTACATACTCTTCGCCGCCGTTTTTGTACCAACCGGCAAGCAGCTCATCGAACTTGTCAATCGGTTCTTGCCCCATTATAATTTTCATGATGGTTTGATCCCATACCTTTTGGTAATCCATGTAAGCTGGTTTCTTGGCGGTACCCGGAACAAAGCCGGGGTCTTTCGATGGTACGACAGTTTTAAGTGACTTTTGCAGCCAAGGCGTAATCTTGTCCCTGACATCCTTCGTCGTAGTGAAACTAATAAAGAAATCGGAGTCATAGGCACGCCGCATCGTGTTGCGACGGATTTCGACCGGCAGCGGCTTATCCACGGCTACTTTTACTCCATCTTTCACAGCATAGTCGAACCCTTCGTAGCCATTGAGCACAATGGACCATATGTCGTCGGAAAGCCATGAATCAAGGAGGTCAACGGCCTTCTGAGGGCTTTTCGCCTGTTTCGTGATTGCCCAGAAACCCCATAATCCTGTTGAACTCGTTGCCAAGCTTCCTCCTTTTACCTTTCCATTCTCGTCTTTCACAAAAATGTAAGTCAGTTCAGCGTTAGGCACATTCTTTTGGATTTCTGGAAGATGCCATGTATAATGGGCCGCAAACCCAGGGTAGACACCAGTCAGTCCGCGCCAGAAACGTTCACGCTGCTTCGTATCGTCATTCACCGCCGAATCCGGATCATACACGCCTTCTTTATAGAGTTTGCTCGAATATTCAAGTGCGTTCTTGAACTCTTTGGCCTCAGGATCGTATATTGGGTTCATATACTTATACTTTCCATTTGTTTCTTGCCAACCAGTCAACCCGAATGGGCCTGTCAGAATAGGAATGAGCACTTTACTGCTGGCACTTACTACGCCGGCATAACCGTAAGTGTCTTTTGTTCCATTTTTATCAGGATCGTTAAACGTAAATTTATTCAGAATATCCGCAAACTGATCAATGCTTACCTCATTGTCATCCGGAATGGAAATGCCGACATTGTCCAGCCAATCCTTCCGCACCCAAAATCCATCGTTACGTACGACCGATGTCCTCGGGATACCGTAAATTCTTTCGTCCTGGTTCGCCTTGAGCGCATCCCATGAGGTAGCGTAAGAGTATTTCATTAAGTTTTTTGCCGATGCCAGATAATCATTGACCGGAACAAGAATGCCGTCGCGCACCGCATTCTGGAAACTTTGGTTCGCTGTATCCGGGAACCAGACGATATCAGGATAATCGCCCGATGCGATCATGAGCTGAAGCCGCTCATTGTAGCCTGTGGCCGGCGGAATATCAAATTCCAATGTGACATTGTTTATCTTCTCCAACTCCTCAACGAACTTCTTGTCTGGAGCGTTCAACTCGGGATTATTGTAGTTGCCCATGATCTTCAACTTTACTGGCGTGTTGTCAACCGGAGTACTGGTGGCAATCGGAGTGCCGACAGGCGAAGCTGCTTCCCCCCCTGAATTCGAGCTGCAGGCACCTGTTAATAATAGGATTACTGCCATGAGAAATGTAAACATACCCCTTCTTTTGTTGATCATTTGAATCTCCTCCTGAATCATATATTTTTATTATATAGCAACGGGGTTTGCCCCGGAAGCTAACCTTTGACGGAACCAAGCATAATCCCTTTGACAAAATATTTTTGAAGGAACGGGTATACGCACAGAATAGGGATCATCACAAGCATCAGAGTTGCATACTTAAGTGTTTCGGACACCACCTGGTCAGCCCCCATTTCCGCAGAATTGGCATTGGCGGCTATCATACTGGCGCCTACGATGACCTCGCGCAGATACAGCATTAGCGGCCACTTCGATGAGCTATGGATGTATATAACAGCATTAAAGAAGTTGTTCCAATACCCGACTGCAGAGAACAGACAAAGCGTAGCTATAATCGGCTTAGAGAGCGGCACGATGATACGAAACAGAATTACAGGATCTGATGCTCCATCCATACGGGCGGATTCCTCTATTTCCTCCGATAACGATTGAAAAAAATTGATCATTAAAATCAGACTGAATCCGGAGAATAATGCCGGAAGAACGAGTGCCGCAAGTGAGTCGAGCAAGCCAAGTGAGCGCATAAGGTAAAAATTGGGAATTAGGCCGCCGTTGAACAGCATCGTGAACACGACGAGCACCATGATCGTTCTTCTTCCCTTTAGTACTCTCTTAGAAAGAGAATACCCGGCCAGAATATACATCATGATTCCGACCGTTACTCCAGTGACCGTTACGATAATGGTATTCAAATAGCTGCTCCACAACAAAGAGCGGGACATAATCTCTTCATAAGCCCTAAAGCTGATGTCATGAGGCCAAATCATCAACGGGTTTTGGACATATGCATGATAGGAGCTAAACGAAACTGAAGCTACATTGACAAATGGATAGATCATTACGATGCAGACGAATAGTATGAGGGAATAGTTGATGACGTCGAACAACCCCTGCTTTTTTAGACCCATGAATATCCACCTACCAGATTTGTTTTCCGAATAATCTTGCAATTCGGTTTGCAAGCAGAATCAGTACGAACCCGATCATTGCTTTGAATAACCCTACAGCTGCAGCAAACGATAATCGACCGTCAATTAAGCCTATCCGGTACGTATACGTTTCGATCACGTCAGCGACATCGTATGTCAGTGGGTTATAGAGGAGATATACCTGTTCGAAACCGTTATCCAGGATGTACCCCAACTGCAGTATGAACAGCACGATGATAGTCGAAGCGATTCCCGGCAAGGTGATATGCCGGATTTGCTGTATCCGGGTAGCACCATCCATCTTGGCTGATTCGTACAGTGTTGGATCAATGCCTGTCATCGCCGCAAGATAAATGATCGTCCCCCATCCCAAACCTTTCCATACCTCTGCTGAAACAAGGATTGTCCGAAAGAATTCCGGTTCGAGGAGAAACGGAATCGGCTCAAAGCCAAATGATTGAATTAAGTGGTTAACCAATCCGGTTGATGGAGATAAGAAGTTAATAATCATCCCCGACAACACAACCCATGAAATAAAATGGGGCAGATAAATGACCGTCTGCGATACTTTTTTAAAAATGACACTCCGCACTTCATTCAGCATGACCGACAGGATGATCGGCGCCGGGAACCCCCATAAAATCTGATATACACTTAAAATGAGAGAGTTGCGAAGCACCTTGTAAAACTCACTGGATTGAAACAAATAGGCAAAATTCTCAAAACCGATCCATTCGCTGGACCAAATGCCGCGGACAAGGTTGAAATCTTTGAAAGCGATAATAATGCCCAACATTGGAATGTACTTAAACACAAACAAATATAATAACGCGGGAATCAAGAAGATGTATAACCACTTATGCACCTTGTAGTGTTTTACGAGCGATCCCTTATGCTTGAGCGGCAGGGCTGCATTTCGCTCCATGGCAGGAAGCTCCATGGCGGGGGACTCCATGTATATCCCTTCCTTTCTCCAATGCTTACTATTGACATTATACGATCGCAATCACAGCAAAAAAATGAACAATATCTCGAATGTTTATATTA
>DASWUO010000340.1:0-4171 GCA_036401615.1 Bacilli bacterium
CTGCTCCGGATCAGAGATACGTTTGATGGTATCCTGCATCACGGAAGAAATGAACATGCAGACCAAGGAAGAGGAAATGCCGTGTCCCATCATATCAAGGAGTATGATGCCATATTGATTCTCTCCGATACGATACCAGGCATAAAAGTCCCCTGTCAGCTCAAACGAAGGTTCATACACCCCGCAGATGCTCACATTCTCATCGTTCACCGGCAAACTTAGCACGCTGCGTTGGACTTGTTTGGACAGCTCCAACTCATACTGAATCCGCTTATCCCTCGCCTTATGCCAATCCTTCTCGTGCTTTAACCGGAGGGCGGAACGAATGCGGGCAAGCAGTTCAATCTTATTAATCGGTTTAGTCACATAATCCACGGCCCCCGCATCAAAGGCTTCAGCCAATTTGTTAGAATCGCCCAGGGCAGTTACGAAAATGATCGGGATACTCTTGAACCGTTCATCCTCTTGAATGCGCCGGGTTGCCTCGATGCCATCCATCTCCGGCATCATCATGTCCATGAGAATTAAATTGACCGGCACGTGGGACTCGGCTGTATTATCCATCTTTAAGATCGTAAACAGCTCTTTAGCCGAGGTGGCGGTAATTAAATTCTGGTAACCGGCATTTTTTAATATTTTTTCAATAATAATTAGATTGGTGGCATTGTCGTCTACAATTACGATACTCATGCGCTTAGATCCCCTTTGAAGTAACATCTGCAATAGTTCTCAGTCTCTTTAATCATACAATATTTCTGGGGATAAGAGTATTTCTATATTTATATATAAAAAGAACAGACGAATGCTTTCATTCGTGCTGTCCTGATCAAGCAGTTAAATCTTTAAGATACACATGAAACTTCGAATTCCCTTGAATCCACATTCAAGTTCTGCTTGTATTGCAGGAACGCTTGAACCACTTCATTGAAACGCTTATATCGTTCTCTTGGATTCTTGTCGAGCCATGAGCTGAATTCAATAACTTCCTCGCGGTCCATGCTGAATTCTCCATTCTTCTTAACGATCATTTCTTTCACTCCCTCTAAAATGTTCTTGTATTGAATTAATTATCTTTAACCACTTTAGGGTAGTTTGAATCGGGAGAATGGATTTATTTTTTATAATTATTTCAACAGGCTTTCTAATTCTTTTTTTAGCAAGAGATAGCGATAGGTGCTTCTCATAATATTTACCTTTGTCAGCCCGTTCTTATCTACATAAACCTTCATCTGGTCTTTCGATAACCCCAACATATTCCCGGCTTCCATCACGGTAAGAACTTCTTCATTGCTGGTCGCGTTGTAGGTTTTCTTCACTTTTTGGTCCCAGTCTGCAAATAAATTCATTGAAAAACCCATCCTTTCCTTTGCCAAGTCACTATATTTTACGCAACTAATCTATTATAGCATATTTTGTTGTTATTTTCTTTTATTTGTTCCTCTAAAAATCCCGCAGCGCAAAGCCAATGTTATCCATTAATATTTTACCCGGTAACCCTGGTTCGAATACAAACCGGATCTGCTGCAGCTTCGAAGGCTCAAAGCCACTATGCTCCGTAACAAAATCAGCCAAAGGAATTTCAAAGGTCTGAAATACAGGTTCCGAGGAATTGCCCAATTTGCCGCCTTTAAAGTTCTCTTCGAAAAAATCCAGCTTCATAAACCGGGAATGAATCACTGGCGGAATCGACCGAAAGCGGCTTAGCGGGTGTTTAACAGCTATGCCATCTTCCGTTATCATTTCAATGGAGATTTGCGGGTCAGAACCGTTACCCTTCCTATCTTCCTTATCCATGCCTGTATCCATATTCGCTAGGGAAAAGACAAGCTTGGAATCCTCCCCCATGCCTTTACTCCGGGCAAAACCTGTCGGCAGCCCAAGCGAATAGCTTCCCTCGGATTGTCCATCCCACCCAATATAAACGGCATGGTTGCCGGTGAGTCGGCCCTGCCGATCCTTGATCTCCTGTTCTTCCCGCTTCTCCAAACCCTCCACGGCCCAGCTCCCTCCCGAAATCCCTGTGGTTCCGGCAATCCGGTCTTCTTCAAAATCACTTATTTTTAGAAAAAGAGAGTCCTCGAACTGACTGATATATCCCGTCTTCGGCAGCCAATCTAAAGCGGTGCGATAGTCGCGGAACATCGGCAAATAGTTCTTCTTCCCGTGAAGTACAGCCTCAAGAAATGCGGAAATGTAGGTTTTGGCAATATGCCGTTGATCGGCACTGTGGATAATTTCCTTCTTGTTCAACAGTAAAGCCGTCGGCAAGCTGGTATCGCTGTTTCCCCAGACGGTATTAAACTGGCCATGATTCGCCCCGTCAATATACAAGGAAGCCTTGACATAATAATCATTCCCTGTAAATGTAGTACGCCTATATTGCTGAGCACCGCTGTACGTATTGACATCGCTGTCCTGTGACCCTTGCAGCAGCAAGTAATTGACATTGTGCAGGTAAATGCGCTTGTCTTCAAGTACTTTATCGGTTGGGGAGATGGCAACGATCGCTTTAATCGGAAAATCCACCTCAAGGCTGATTTCCTTGTGTGCGGTCTGGTTATAGAACTGGTCAAACTCCGCAGCTAATGCGGCCGCTTGGCCTCCTCTGGAATGACCGATCAGGGCTACCTTTTCCATATCTGCTTTGCCGAAGAAGGGCGAATCCGCCAAACCGTTTGCATGCCCAATCGCCTTCACATGCTGCAATAATATCCAAGCGCGGACGGTCATATCCCAGTTGACTCCTCCGGACCATACCGAATAATTAATAAAATTTTCATCTACAGATACGGTAATGAAGCCCCTGCTGGCCAATTGTTCCCCTAAGTAATCGTAGCCCGTGTCGGAGAAATGCTCCATCACATGAGACCCGTGAACGATCAGAACCAGCGGAAAAGGCCCCTGGCCCATCGGCATCCAAACGCGTCCGTTTAGCGGGATGGCCTGTTCATCGAAACCCCAGAACAGCTTGCGCGGCCATCGCCAATCCGTTAAGAAGGAAGAGGCGTCAACAGATGCGGTAATATAATCCGCTCCACTGCCAAACTCAGCCCGATGGGGATCGGATCCGCTGCCGTAGGTAAAGGCGTGGTAGGCAAAGCCTCCTGGCTGTGATGGATCCTCGGCAGGATCTATCTGGGGTTGGTCTTCAAGTGTATCGAAGGGACGGAAAGCACTGGTATACACTTCTTCCCCCGGATGAAATAACCAGAGGAGACATCCCAACAACAAAATAAGCGAAACGCCAACATAGAAACGGGTAATATAACTTCGGGAACCCTGTGTTCTTAAGACCATAATGGAAGATCCAATCAGGAAACCTAAACTCATCACAACAACCGTGATAAAAGCCGCACCCGTATAGCTTAAATTAAACTCGGACAGGGAGAAAGAAAGCGTTAGATAGATACAAACCACGCCGCTTATAAACATTCGCGGAAGAGGCAATCTGGCCAGGGCTAGAATCCATGCTGCAAGAAAAATTCCGAGGCCTAATAAGAGCAAACAAACCAAGGTGAATGCCGGAATATCAAACCATAACCCGAAACCGGTAGGCATGCCTAAGCTAATTCCAATCAAGGCAACCCCGGCCATGGCAAAAATCCCGTATAGGGAATGTCTCCAGAATAAAGTGTCATATTTGATGGTGAAGCTATATATTTTGCTCAATACAGACATGATGTAATTCCTTCCTATCCCTTAAGCGACATGAACCCATTATACAAATAAATAACCCCAACACAAAGTTGGAGTTCATTCATTCAACACAAATAATTATCTATATGTAGGGCTTATTAATCGTCATAGCCCCAGAAGGGTTCCGGAAAATGCCTCGATTTGAATTTCTGCTGCAGTTTTTGGCTTTCCCCAGCCGTACTTTTGGAAAGGGAACTCGAAGAGGATACGCCATGATCCATGGTGACCGCTTCAAACGTTTCCCCAACTTGATACTGGTTTACACTTGAAAATTCCTGCGTGTCCATAAAATCATTCATTTAAAACACTTCCTCTCATAAATTTGTCAAACTGAAAATAGCTTATGAATCTTCTTAAACCAATAATACAGTTTTGAAACACCTTGAATAAACATTTTTTAATAAAATATATTATATGCTCCGTGCACCGTTAAGATGCCTTGAGAAAACCCCAGTTCCAAGTAGTTGGGACCGGG
>DASWUO010000341.1:0-1821 GCA_036401615.1 Bacilli bacterium
GTGGATGACGACGCCGGCTTTCCTTATATCGCTGTACCAGCACAGAATCCGTTGAATCAAGGAATAGAATTTCGTAAGTAAACGTATAGTTTTCCCGAATCAAACTGAGGGATTCCGACAACGAGGTGAAAAACTCCCTCCCCCGCAAATCAATCACAAGCGCTACTTTGCCGATTTTGCCCTTGGACTGCTCGATCAGTTCTGCAAACTTAGGGATTAGGACAGGGGGAAGATTATCCACACAGAAGAAACCCAAGTCCTCAAGACTTTGTACGGCTATCGTTTTTCCGGCTCCCGACATGCCTGTAATAATGACCAGTTTGGCTAAACCGTTGATTTCGTCCAATTGGATTCCACCGCCTTTCAACGCAAATTCAGACCCGCAGCCCCTACGATACCGGCATCATTGCCAAGGGAAGCCAACACAATGTCTACACCCTCTTGCGCTGATTCCGGCGTATATTTCTTAAAAGTTTCACGAATGGGCTTGAGGAAAATCTCGCCCGCCTTCGATACCCCGCCGCCAAGAATAAACCGTTGGGGATTCACGATAACCGCTATAGCCGCCATCGATTTGCCGATATAGAATGCGGCTCTATTGACGATCCTTAAAGCCACTTCATCGCCATTCTTAGCCTCATCAAATACATGTTTGGTTGTAAGGGGACCTTCTATTAGGGAAAGGGTAGTCCGGTCTCCCCGCTCCACAGCATCGTTGGCCATACGGGTAATCCCGGTTGCCGAAGAAACCGACTCTAAACAGCCCATCTGGCCGCAGCCGCATTGAATCGCTTCAAGATCGGGAACGACATGCATATGACCCAGTTCTCCAGCCATGCCTTTGAAGCCTTGATATATCTTGCCTTGAATAATGATTCCGCCCCCAACCCCGGTTCCGATGGTATAACATACCACATTAGGAATTCCAGCCCCAGCCCCGGCCCAAGCCTCACCTAAAGCAGCTACATTGGCATCATTGTCTATTTTTACGGTCTTGCCCAATTTCGCTTCAAGTATCTTCTTAACCGGCACATCCCGCCACCCCAGATTCGGGGAAAGTTTAATGAACCCCTCAGGAATATCCATAAATCCGGTTAATCCGGCTCCGATTCCGGCTACATCATCCATCGTGTACTTGGATTGATCAACAATATGGCGAACATATTGGGCCATATTCTCAATAACCGTCTCGGGTCCACCATCCGCACCTGTTGGTCCTTCATAGGTGTGGATCAAGTTTCCTTGTTCATCACAGATGCCTACCTTGATAGCCGTACCGCCCAGATCGATCCCTATATAAATATTATTTGACATTACGATTAGTCACCCCAGAAGAATTTTATGCTTTCTACTTTTATAAACTTGTACTCCAGTCATGCACTATGTTGTTTTCCAGAAACTTTTCGCAATCCAGCGCAGCCATACATCCGCTGCCCGCAGCTGTAATTGCTTGGCGGTATTTGCTGTCCTGCACATCCCCGCAAGCCAAAACACCGGCAACGTTGGTCTCGGAAGTCCCGGGCTTCACAATAACATACCCTAACTCATCCGTTGTGATCTGCCCCTCAAGAAAGCTTGTATTCGGATTATGTCCAATGGCGACAAACAGGCCATGGGTTTCGAATATTTCTTCTTTGCCGGTTTTATTATTCTTAACTTTCAATCCTGTTACGCCTTTCTCTCCGGAGACAACTTCCAACGGAGTGCAATCCAGGCTCCAAACAATTTTACTATTCTCCCTTGCCCGATCCTGCATGATCTTCGATGCCCTTAACTCACCCCGTCGATGCACAATCCGCACCTCTGTGGCGAAGCGGGTGA
>DASWUO010000342.1:0-5036 GCA_036401615.1 Bacilli bacterium
TTTGAAAGCTTGGAAGACCTGTTTGCTGTTCTCAAGATCGCGGCGATTGTGATGTTTATGGGTATAGCTGCAGCAGCAATTGCGGGGCTAATCGATGGGGGAAAGAATCCAATCCATTTTCCCCACACTGTGGACACCTTCTTTACTACCGGGGCTGCAGGATTATGGTCATCGTTGATTTTTGCCTTTTATGCTTTTGGCGGGATCGAAATTATGGGTTTAATGGCTATGCGGCTGCGTGAACCCAAGAAAGCCCCTATGGCAGGCAAGGTAATGATCTTAACGCTGGCTTCCATCTATGTGCTGTCTCTTGGACTAGCCATTTCTATGGTTTCTTGGCGTGCGTTCAATACCAAGGAAAGTCCGTTTGTGGTCGCTTTGGATAACTATCATCTGGCCTTTGTGCCGCATGTCTTCAATGCGGTGCTAATCATAGCGGGATTTTCGACAATGGTTGCTTCTTTATATGCCGTTACCACGATGGTCGTTACCTTGGCTGGTGATCGGGATGCTCCTGTTTTCTTTACTTTACTAAAACATGGCGGAACAATGTACCCCTTCCGGCCATAGGACTCACCAGCAGCGGGTTAGTGGTTTCGATTGTGGTAGCCCTGCTGATGCCCGGCCGCATTTATGAGTATATTACCACCGCGGCAGGATTGATGCTGCTCTATAATTGGTTTTTTATTCTGGTATCTTCAGGGAAGCTGCTGAAGCTGACGGTGTGGGATAAAGTAAAATGCCTTTCCGGGATGGGTCTCATCCTGCTGGCCATCAGCGGGACTTTGTTTCATGACAGCAGCCGCCCCGGATTGTATGTGAGTTTAGCCTTTATTGCTGTCATTGGTGCGTTAACCTTGGTGATGCGGGGGGTCTGGCGGCGACAGGAGGGTTAAGCACTTCAATAAAACAAAGCACGAAACGCTTCCAGCCCGAAGTACAGGCCGAACCCGATTAAAGATAAGCCCGACAGGATGGAAATAAAAGTGAGGATGCGGGTAGTCAGGAACTTGCGGAAGCTGCTGGCCAAGCAGGCCATGGATAAATCCCACAAGGATACTCCCAAGATAATGGCGCAGCTGTATATAACCAGATCGTGTGTGCGGTATGTCGCCGCCGTTTCAGCCAGAACAGAACCATAGATGCCAAGCCAGAAGAGAATAGTCAAAGGGTTAGACAAAGACAATAGAAATCCCGACAGGAACGATCTCGAGTTGGACTCCACCCCGCTTGTCCGAACCTCAGCCATACGGCTGGCGCTCTGCAGGCTTTCCACCCCGGTATAGATCAGCACAAAAAAACCAAAAAGCCACAAAAAGGTTTTCATAAACGGGGTCTCAATAAAATGAACCACACCCAAATATACCAATATCATGTACAGGATATCTGCGGTCATGGCCCCCACCCCAAGCAGCCAAGCCGACATGAACCCGCCTTTTATCCCCTTGTCCAATTGGGCGGCATTGATCGGTCCGATGGGCGCAGATAAGGATAATCCGAGCAGAACATAACTTACGAAAATGGACACTTCACTACCCCCTAGAATAGCTGGAACTATCGGCTTGTACATTGTATTCAGCAAGAATGGTGCATATGACCGAACATCTTATGTAAAATAAATCCAATAAGAGGAAGCAATATATGCCTATACAAGTGGACCAGTTCCCCGCAGTTGAAACAACAGAATACGATTGGGAAGCCATTCGGGCCCAGTTTAATTTAAACCCGGAGTATGTTCATTTAGGGGCCTCCCAATTTATTGCTTCCCATCCCAAGCCGGTTAGAGAAGCCATTGCCCGGCACCGCGATGCATTAGATTATGATCCTGTGCTTTACAGCATCCAGCACGAGGACGACTGCACCCAGGATATATGCAAGGAAGCCGCCGCGTATTTGGCTATGGATAGCCCCAACGATATAGCCTTAACCGATAGCACCACGATGGGACTGGGGATTACTTATGCGGGGCTGATCCTGCATAAAGGTCAAGAGATTCTCAGCTCAGAGCAGAATTACTACTCCCATCAGGAATCCATCCGCTGGGCGGCAGAACGGGCGGGAGGCAGCTTCCGCGAAGTTCCTCTGTATCAAAATTTACCCGAAGCTACTCAAGAAGAAATGGTGGCATCCATTATTAAAGAGGTTAAGGATGAAACCCGGGTGCTGGGTCTCACTTGGGTTCACTCCAGTAACGGATTGAAAACGCCCATTGCCCAAATTGCCCAAGCTCTAACGAAGATAAACAAGAACCGCGACCAGACTAATAAAGTACTGTTGATTGTAGACGGGGTTCACGGATTCGGGGTGGAACTGGAAACCTGCAAAGATTTGGGCTGCGATTTCTTTATTGCCGGCTGCCATAAATGGTTATATGGCCCGCGGGGTACGGGATTGGTTGCCGCTACACCGGAGGCTTGGCAAGCGGTGAATCCAGTGATTCCAAGCTTTACGGGTGTCATGGATACTATCATCAAAGGCCAAACACGGCCAACCCGTATTGATGGCAGACAGATGACACCGGGAGGTTTTCATTCGCTTGAGCACCGCTGGGCTTTGGTAGAAGCCTTTCGCTTCATGGCAAACATCGGCAGGGAGCGGGTTTACGAGCGGGTGCATCAATTAGGCCGACTGTGCAAGGAAGGTCTTGCGGACATGCCCCATGTCATCTTGCATACACCTATGGAGGATAAGCTTTCAGCGGGAATTATTTCTTTTGAAATAAGGGGTTTGTCGGTTAAGGATACGGTCAAGCGCATTGTCGAGCAGAAGGTGATTGCAACGGAAGCGCCCTACGACACGGCCTATGCCCGGTTTACGCCGGGGATCTACAACACTCCGGAAGAGATTGGCAGGGCTTTGGATGTGGTTTGGTCTTTAAGATGAAAGGCTATACGGAAATCGGATTCGACGGCCCGGTTCGGGTAGATCCTGTGCCCGCGATGGAAGGCGAGAACTTCTTCAGAAAGAAGTGTGGGACATGCGGTTATTTACGGCTATAGAGTTATCACCAGAAGCGGAACAGAGGGTGAAGGAAGTACAATCCCGGCTGAAGCAGCAACTGAAGTGCAGGAGTTGGCAGTCATTAGAAAATCTCCATATTACCCTGAACTTTTTGGGGGATGCCGATGAGGCTTCAGTAGAGCAGTTGTTGAAGGAACTTAGCCCGGCAATTGAACGCTTTCATCCATTTCAGTTAGGGCTTCGGAAATTAGGTGTCTTTCCGCATGAGCAACGTCCGCGTATTATCTATTTGGGCGTCGGCGGAGAAACGCAAAGATTGCAGGAAATGCAAAAATCTTTGGCCACAGTTCTCACTCATTACGGTTATGGTGAAGCCGACAAAACTTATACTCCCCATATAACGCTTGCGCGTGAACCCCAAGGAACCGTTGATTTATCCTCATTAAACGGCGAGCTGCCGGATGAAGTCAACTGGTTAGTGGATCGCGTAACTGTATTTCAATCGGAATTCCACTCGGGCAGAGCAGTACATACGATTCTGCAACAATCTCTTTTAAAATAATTCGATTACCCGCCTTCCTTTTCCCCAGCCTTTCGGCTACTATGGAGTCATGCTGAACTATTCGACAGCATCAATCCAGCTATGGGGAATAAGAGGGACATCCTATGCTTAAACATTGGAAAGTTATATTGCTGTTAGCTATTCCTTCCATCGCCTCCTTTGCTTCGATGACGGTTACCGGAACAATCAGTCTCATCATGGTTGGACATATGGGCGCTTTGGTGATTGCCATCGTTGGTGTAACCAATATTATTATGTATAATGTTTTTGCTATCTTTTCCGGTATTGGACATACGGTTAATTATTTGGTGGCCCAAAGCTATGGAGCAAATGATATGAAGAAGGGGATAGAGCGGACTTATATTGCGCTTTATCTTACTGTGGTTGTTTCTGTCATTATCATTATAGTGGGGATCTTCGCTTCTGACATTATTCTGCGTGCCATTGCCGGAAATGATCATCTTGCCCTTGCCGGAAGCGAATATTTGACGCTGCGGTTTTATGCGATGGCGTTTGGTATCTTCAACTTTGTCTTCCACGGGTTTCTCCGCGGGATTGGGGACACCAAGACTCCCATGGTGCTGTCTATTGCCAGTAATCTATTGATGATCTTCTTTACCTATGTATTGATCCACGGTCAATTGGGATTTCCCGATATGGATCTGGGAGGTGCGGGATTAGCTATATTGGTCGGTGAAGCGTTTGGGTTTTTCGGTTGTTTATATGTATATTTTGTAAAGCTGAACTCCCGGTATCATACCCGTTCCAAGGTCAAGTACAACCATGCTGAATCCAAGCTGATTTTAGGTGAGAGCGGAAAGTTAGGATTACAGGAATTTTCCCTTAGCATTTCAATGTTTATCTTTACTGTGTTTGTTTCCCGCTTGGGGACGGAGGCGCTTGCCGCTAATGAAATTGCCCTTAATGTCATGTCTTTCGGCTTTATGCCAGCCTTCGCCTTTGGCGCAACGGCTACGATTCTTGTAGGACAGTACGTGGGTAATGGAACTCCCGTTCATGCAAGGCGCATTGGCACTGAAACAGCTGTTATGGGGGTTTTGCTTCTCTTGCTTCTTGGGACATTGGAGTTTGTATTAGCCGGTCCTATTGCCCGCATTTTCACGGATAACGCGGAAGTGATCCATTTAGTAACTTTATTAATTATGATCTCGGCTTTTCTGCAAATTTTCGATGGATTATTGAATATTTATGCAGGCGGTTTACGCGGAATCGGGGACACGACTTTCCTGCTGTGGACTTCGCTCCTAACAGGGTTTGGGATATTTGTGCCTTCCGCTTATTTGTTCATTTTTGTACTGGATTGGGGAAGCATAGGAGCTTGGTTGTCCTTGTATCTATTTATCTTTGTATTCTGCGCGCTGGTCATGCTGCGCTTTTACCGGACAGACTGGACGAGCATCCAGACCAAGAAAGCGCAGGAAACGGTTTAATAAAAAATTACCTATTGACAATAGGGTTAAAATATTATATCTTTAATTTAAGATATTTAAAT
>DASWUO010000343.1:0-8701 GCA_036401615.1 Bacilli bacterium
GATTAAGAAATTAACCGGGTACCTTGCCGCCAAAGAGGATGAATTAAGCAAATCCAAGAACGATCTTAAACAAAGGGACGTAACCATCGAAGAACTTCAGGCTAACATAACTGCTTTAGAAGAAGAGATGGAGCAAAAGAAGCTGACTGAAGCGGAGTATCTTGCCCAGATTCAAGCTCTTGCCAGCATGTATGGCCAGATGTCGCCCAGTAAAGCGGCACCCATATTGGAAAACTTAACGCCTTCTGAACTGATTCTGGTGTTAAGCCAGATGAAAGCCGACGCTAGAATTGGTATTTTGGAGAAAATGGATCCTAAAACAGCAGCAAATGCATCTATTCAATTGAAAGATGTTGTACACGTAGATGTACGGGCTATTGCAGCCTTACAGGAGCGGTTGGATGAATACAAAAAGCAAGATCCGCTGGCTGCAAACAAACTGAGTAAAGATGAATTAGCGCTTACTTTCTCTAATATGACCCCCAAAAGTGCCGCTGCAGTTTTATTGGAAATGAACACGATCGATACTAAACAAGTAGTAGACATCCTTATTTCCATGAACAGCCAGAGCCGTTCCAAGGTACTAACTGCTATGGCCGATTTATCTAAAGCAACAGCGGCGAACCTCTCCAACCGTCTTGGAGAATAGAAATAAACATTGAAAGGAGGTGATATAAAAAAGGAAACAGCCATAACTACTTCAACAAATGCTATGACTTCCGGAAGTTCAGCTTCCAAAGTAAACTCTCAACAAACCACTGCTGTTAAATCTGATCAACCGGTTAACGGAGGGACACCGTTTGCATCAACTCTTGAGAAGATATTAATTTCAGGTCAAGATGAGACAACTGCAGCAGGGTCTGTTGAACTTTCCTTAGGTTTGCTAATGCCTGCCAACAACCCCTTATGGACTGAAGCACCTAAGCCTGAAATGGAAATTGAAAGTTTAGAAGAAATGGCCGACACATTAATCACTGCACTAATTTCAAATGCATCCGAAAAGGAACAGCAGCTGATCTTGGCAAATCCGCAGCTGGTTAAGTGGATTATTCAAGCAAAGGAAGTATTTTCAGCACCGGGTTCACTAAATGGAACCAAGAGTGAGAGCAATGCTGCACCCACTTTTTCCGGCTTGGAAGGGTCAAATCAAATCGCCCAAAAATCCGAAGTGGTCCAAAGCATCATCTTGCAGCTGATTACTGCATTGAAACAAGAACCCGGAAATCCTTCTCTGGCCAATCTTGCCGACAGCTTTCAGGAAACTCTGAAACCTTTAATTGCCTTGTTGGAAAATAACAACTTGGTACTTACGCAAACTCATGGCTCAGCTGCAATGAAAGTTATAGATCCAACCATTGCCTTATTGGAACAATCTTCTATCCTTTCTCCACTCAAAGCGGGTAAGAAGGCCGAAGCCGAAGCGGCAACAATGAATAACGCGGTTACAGATCTGCTTGGAAAAATGAAAGACTCTTCGAAGAACCAAGGGATTCAAGGTATTAGCTATGCAGTAAAACCGGAGATAAGTTTGCTTTTTCGAAATCATCTGCCCCACATGAATCTGGCGGAAAATATGATTTCAGCTGTACAAGCGAGTACTTTGTCTGGTTCAACGGATGGTTCAGCGGCCTTGGAAGCTCAAAAAGCAATCCCTTTGGCTAATGCGAACCCGCTTTCCAGCAATACGCCGCAGCCGGTAAACATGCTGCAGTTGGTTCGGGATTTGAAGATGAATGCCGAAACGGATAATACTGTCCCCATGCCGGCTCCAACACAAGAAACATCCCGTATGGCTCAATTGGAACAGCTGTCCAAAGCGGCACCGCAGCAAATGAACGCCCACAATTTTACCGAAGAGATGAGTCAGTTTATCATGAAAGGTTTGAAGATGACTTCCGTGGATGGATTCTCAGAAGCAAGAATTACATTAATTCCCGAGAATTTAGGGAAAGTGGATGTACGCATTACTATGCACAATGGTCAAATGGTTGCACAGTTTATGACGGAAAGTTTGTTTGGCAAGGAAATCCTTGATAGTCAAATGTCCCAACTGCGCGCGGCTTTGAGCAGCCAAGGAATTCAAGTCGATAAGTTAGAGGTCACCCAAAACAATCCTCTGCAAACCAATTTGTTCCAGGGGCAGAAGCAGCACTCTTCCCAACAATTTAACCGTCAGGACAAAAACAAAGGATTGGATTACGATCAAGCGGGCAATAACTTTGCACTGGAATTGGAAAACAGTTCGAGACCCGAGAAGTGGATGTATGGAAATACTTTTAACGCCACTGCATAGACACTGCATGGGATGAGAATGAAAAGTTAGCAGGAGGTGAAAGTTTTGACAGGCTCCATTACAGGCACTTCGAATGTATGGCCTAATTATGCCAGGGGAAATACAGATGGCTCCAAAGCAAGCAATCAGTTAGGCAAAGATGATTTCTTAAAGATTCTCTTAACTCAGTTAAAGAACCAAGATCCCACCCAACCATTGAAGGACACCGACTTTATAGCCCAGATGGCCCAATTCAGTTCCATGGAACAAATCACCAACATGGCTCTTGAAATGAAAAATCTTAGCCAATCGATGGGAATTGCATCCAGCATTATTGGAAAATCTGTGAGTTGGCTTGAAAAAGGCCCGATAGAATCTATTGCCAGAAACGGAATCGTTGATGGAATTTCATTAAAAGACGGTGTCCAATACGCCCTTGTTCAAGGAGATGAGATTCCCATAAACGATCTTATCAAGGTATCTAATGCGAATACGGAGGCCACCCCATGACCGAACGAATTTCTATTGGCCAATTATATCCTAATGCTGTTGTACCTCCGGGTGTTGCCAAACGCAATCCTGCGGCAAGCAGTGAAGTACCGCAAAAGTCATTCAAGGATATTCTTCATGGCAATATGGTTCACTTTAGTCATCACGCTGAATTGAGACTTCAGCAAAGGGGCATTCAACTTAAGCCGGACCAACTGACCAAAATTGAATCGGCTATTGATCAAGCTGCAGCCAAGGGAGCCAAGGATTCTCTTATTCTGATTAATGATATGGCACTAATCGTAAATATTAAGAATAGAACGGTTGTTACGGCTATGGACGGTTCATCCATTAGGGATAACGTCTTTACAAAAATTGATAGTGCCGTTATTGTCTCGTAATGAAGAGGGCTGGACCTAATAAGGAAGCCCATGGTTGTGAATCGATTGAAGCAGCCAGTTATAAACTATAAAAACCATGGAGGAATTAACCAATGCTAAGATCCCTTTACTCAGGCATTTCTGGAATGCGAGGATTTCAAACAAAATTAGATGTAATTGGTAACAATATAGCAAACGTGAATACTGTTGGTTTTAAGGCAGGCCGGGTAATGTTTAAGGACATTCTAAGCCAAGCGATTTCCGGGGTTACGGCTCCAACGGATGCCAAAGGAGGAGTTAACGCCAAACAGGTGGGCTTAGGCACAACGATTGGCGCCATCGATACCATTCATACACCAGGAAGTGCCATGACTACGAATGTACCAACAGATTTACGTATAGACGGAGACGGATTTTTTGTCGTCAGTCAATCGGGTGAAGCAGAAGATGCTTTACTTACCAGAGCAGGTAACTTCACGATTGATGCCTTAAGAAATTTGGTTAATCCGGATGGATTCTTTGTCCTGAATGCGGAAGGGGCTAAAATTACTCTGGAGGATACGGTAACGGCTTTCTCTATTGCGCAGGACGGTGAAATCATCGCAGTAAATTCCGACGGAACTACCGTTGGAACAGATGTAAGAGTAGGTGTGGCTAAGGTGGTCAATCCAGCAGGGTTAGAAAAGGTTGGGGGAAATTTATACCGCACTTCTCCTAATGCCGATCCAGCCCAGATAGCTGATTTAATTGTCACGGCGAATGATAATGCGCTGGGTACAGGAGCTATTATTGCCGGCCAATTGGAAATGTCTAATGTAGATCTCACCTCTGAATTTACAGAAATGATTGTGGCTCAGCGCGGGTTTCAAGCTAATTCCAGAATCATTACTACCTCAGACGAAATCCTGCAGGAAGTAGTCAACTTGAAACGTTAAGGTTGGGCATCTTTAAATACCTCTAAGATAGAATAAAGGGAGAGAAACCAGTGCTTCTCTCCCGGCCTTCTTTTGCGAGAGAGAACTTGTTAAATCTAAGGAGGGAAGCTATGATACCAGTTACCCGGTTGAATGGCAAGCAACTAATTATCAATGCATTTCTTATCGAGAGTATGGAGAGTACTCCAGATACCATCATTACTTTAACCACCGGAAAAAAAATAATAGTACTCGAACCGATAGCTGATGTGATAAGCTTAGTTAAGTCTTATATGCGGGAAATTGGGATTATCGGTGTAGCTGCCAGAAGCCAAGATTCGGAGGTTACCTGAAATGTTCAGAAAAATGCTGCCCATGGTTATTATTATTCTAGTAGCCATAACTTTGATTGTGATTGTCGCTTTTATTCTATGGAATTATTTGGACAAGCCGGTTGAAACAGACCCTAACTCCGATGCGAAAAAGACAGTAGAGAAAGTAAAAGCTAAAGAACTGACTGCCGAAGAGGAAAATGAACTAACTTTCGAAGTAGATGAAATCCTGACTAATCTTGCCAACAAGGATTTTATTAAGTTGAAGCTGGTCTTTCAATTAAACAACTCCGATGCCCACCATGAGTTTGAATTGCTGTTGCCCAAAGTAAAAAACGCGATTATTCAAACCGTTTCCGATTTAACGCCTGAACAGGTTCAGGGCAGCAAAGGCCAGGATGCTTTTATGGCTTTGCTTATGAATAAGATCAATACAACTATATTAAAAGAAGGTAAAGTAACAGAAATTAGTATAGTTACTTTTATATTGTCTTAAAGCCTGATAATCAAGTAGCTGCAGGATAAGGGGGTGACTCTATTGGTTGATGTATTATCCCAGAATGAAATAGATGCATTGCTTGCTGCACTTTCTTCCGGTGAGATGGATGCTGAGGAATTAAAGAAAGAAGATACGCAGAAGAAGGTTAGAATTTATGATTTTAAGAGAGCCACACGGTTTTCCAAAGATCATATAAGAAGCTTAACCCGAATACATGAAAATTTCTCTCGTTATCTAACTACCTACTTTTCAGCACAGCTTAGAACCTTTGTACAGATAAGTGTTGTACAGGTAGAACAACTGCCCTATGATGAATTTATCCGTTCCATTCCGAAAATGACGATACTTAACATCTTTGAAGCGCAGCCCTTAGAGGGAAGAATGGTGTTAGAGGTTCACCCCAATGTAGCTTTTGCCATGCTTGATCGATTGTTAGGCGGAACGGGAGCGAGTCCCAGCAAGATTAATGTTTTGACAGAGATTGAAACCAACGTAATGGAACGCATTTTTAGCAGAGCATTTGATAGTTTACAAGAAGCATGGAAGACGGTAATTGATATAACCCCCAGAATGGAAACACTGGAGACTAATCCACAATTTATGCAGATTGTTTCGCCTAATGAAACCATTGCCTTGATATCCTTAAGCACGAAAATTGGGGAAACCACGGGAATGATTAACTTATGTATTCCCCATGTTGTGTTGGAACCTATCATGCCGCGTTTGTCTGTGCATCACTGGTTCGTCTCACAGAAAAAGACAAGGGCCCCGGAAGAATTAGAATCTTTGCAGGGCCGTGTAAATTATGCCAAATTGGATGTAGTAGCTGAGCTTGGAAATTCACAAATATCGGTTAGGGAATTTCTTGGTTTGGCGGTCGGGGATGTTATCAAACTTGGTAAAACACTGGATGAGAGCCTACAGATAAAGGTTGGAGAAAAATTAAAGTTCATGGGAAGTCCTGGAGTCAGTAAAGGAAAAGCAGCCGTACAAATACTAGAAGTTGTGAGTGAAGGAGAGGAAGACAATGACGAATAATAATGATTATTTGTCTCAAGAAGAAATCGATGCATTATTAAAGCAGAATTTAGAAGATGTTTCTACAGATACGGGAATGGACATGTATTCAGATAGGCCTGTTTCAACAAATGTAAATGATTATTTAACTAATCTAGAGCAAGATGCACTTGGTGAGATCGCCAATATTACGTTTGGCAGTGCATCAACAGCTCTTTCCACCTTGCTAGGAAAGAAAGTGGAGATCACCACTCCTAAATTGGATATTATCTCACGGGATGAACTAAGTGTAGCCTTTCCACTGCCCCATGTGGCCATTCATGTGGAATATGTGGAAGGCTTTGAAGGCATTAATTTACTTGTTGTAAAAACAAGCGATGCCCAGGTTATTGCAGATTTAATGTTAGGTGGAGACGGCCAAACTCCAGCAGAAGAACTTACCGAAATACATATCAGCGCGGTCCAAGAGGCCATGAACCAGATGATGGGAGCCTCGGCAACTTCCATGTCCACTTTATATAACAGGTTTATTAATATTTCTCCTCCCGGCATTGATATTCTCAATATTGCAAAAGGTGAGGGCACGGCCAATTTCCCTAATGATGATGTTATGATACAAATCTCCTTTCGATTAATCATAGGGACATTAATAGATTCGACCATCATGCAGTTATTGCCGCAATCTTTTGCCAAAGAAATGGTATCTTCCCTTATGGGAGGAAGTGATGCACAGGAACCTGCAACAAGTGAATTCAGCCAGATTAGGGGGAATGATTCCTTCTCATCTAATTTATCTTTTTCTTCAAATGACCAGAACGAGAATTTTTATTCAGAACCGGCAGCCAATATGCCAATGTTCCAACAACCGTCCCAGCAAACGCAGCAGCCCATGTATGAACAGCCGATGTTTCAACAACCTCCTATGCAACAACAACCAATGTATCAACAGCCCATGTTTGAACAACCGCCTATGTCACAGCAGCCTATGTTCCAAGGTCAGCCTCCTGCCGGTTTAGGAAACATGCAGAATAGAAATGTGAATGTACAGCCTGTTCAATACACTAATTTTGCTCCCGGCTATGCCCAACCATCTGATAATACAAACTTAAATCTATTATTGGATATTCCCCTGAAGGTTACTGTAGAATTAGGAAGGACTCAAAAACTGATAAAAGATATTCTTGAACTTTCTCAGGGTTCAATTATAGAATTAGACAAATTAGCAGGGGAACCTGTAGATATCTTGGTAAATAATAAGCTAGTTGCCAAGGGAGAGGTAGTGGTCATTGACGAAAACTTCGGGGTTCGTGTTACGGACATTGTAAGTCAATGGGATCGTATTCAAAAGCTGCAATAAATTATTATAATCTGTAGGGGGAAACTTGGCATGGCTAACAAAATATTAATCGTTGACGATGCAGCGTTTATGAGAATGATGATTAAAGATATTTTATTGAAGAATGGATACGAAGTTGTAGGCGAAGCTAACGACGGGACACAGGCCATTGAAAAGTTTAAAGAGTTGAAGCCTGATCTGGTCACGATGGATATCACCATGCCTGAGATGGATGGGATTACGGCTTTGAAGGAGATTAAGAAGATTGACGGCAATGCCAAAGTGATCATGTGTTCCGCCATGGGTCAACAAGCCATGGTTATTGATGCCATTCAAGCCGGAGCCAAGGATTTTATCGTCAAGCCGTTCCAAGCTGACAGGGTAATTGAAGCTATCAAGAAAACCTTAAGTTAAGCGCAGATCTGCACAGGAAAGGAATGTCCCAATTGGCCCGTGTAATTAAAAGGATGATTCCCTTATTTTTATTGTGTTTGTTCCTACTTTTTGTTCACAGTGATATAAGCCTAGCTGAAATTCCTGCTAAGGATTTGGAACAAAGGAATATAGACTCTCCCTTTGGGAAAACACGAGAAGGCGCAAGCTATACCACTAATCTGGTTTACGTCATTCTGGTCCTTATTCTTATTATCGGCATGATCTTAATATTAGTTAAGTTTCTGGCAAAAAAAAATAAAAGCTGGATGGCCAACCGGGCTGTACGATTATTGGGCGGTGTAAATTTAGGACAGAATAAAGCAGTTCAAATTATTGAAACGGGTCACTCTATTTATCTGGTAGGTGTGGGTGAAAATGTTCAATTGATAGATAAAATTGATGATCCGGAAGAAGTAGCCTTTATCCTAAATACTATCAACACGAATGATCAATCTTTTAAATTTACGGAAACCCTGCAATCTCTGCAAATGCCCAAATGGGTCAAGAGGGTCATAAGATCAGATAAACGTGAAGAAGAGGAAACAGATGCCAACTTATCGTTCCAAGATATTTTTCAGAGTAAAATTAAGCAACTGACCAACCGTAAAAAAAGGGTTGAGGAAATCATCGCAGATGAGACTAAAGAAGAACGGTCGAATGATACATGAAGAACCATAAATTGTACATAAGTTTATTGGCGCTTATTCTTATTTCCCTTATGGCCTTTTCATCCAGTGTTGTAGCAGAAACGATTGAAATTCCCGGCATCCCTACTTCGGATGAACCTGCGGACGTGTCGAATACGATCTCGATCTTGTTGTTAATCACCATCCTAAGTATTGCTCCATCCATTGTAGTTTTAATGACAAGCTTTACCAGAATCATTATTGTACTGGGTTTTGTCAGAACGGCCTTAGCCACCCAGCAGATGCCGCCTAACCAAGTATTAGTTGGACTGGCTTTGTTCATTACCCTGTTTGTAATGGCTCCTACGATTAGTGAAATCAATACTGTGGCTTTACAGCCT
>DASWUO010000344.1:0-4964 GCA_036401615.1 Bacilli bacterium
GGCCGTTTTCCGCTAACATCCATCTTGATCGGGTACTTAATAAAATCGGAATATTTCTTAATGATCGCTTTGATTCGATACTCCTGCAGATACTCATCATAGTTCTCATCTTCTGTATTTTGCTTAATTTTTAGAATAATCTCTGTGCCGACTACATCTTTCTGACTAGGCGTGATCGTGTACCCGTCAGCACCTGTAGATTCCCACTTGTAAGCCCCATCTTCGCCTAAAGCCTTACTAGTGACCGTAATCAAATCAGCCGCCATAAACGCAGAATAGAAGCCTACACCGAATTGGCCAATAATATCATGCCCGTCTTGGGCTTCATTTTCTTTCTTAAACGCTAAAGAACCGCTCTTGGCTATGATGCCCAGATTATTCTCAAGATCTTCCTTGGTCATTCCAATGCCGGTATCGGTGATGGTCAAAGTTCTGCTTTCTTTGTCAGCAGCCACTTTAATGAAGTAATTGTCTTTGTCGAAAACCAGATTCTTATCAGTCAATGCTCTGTAGTACATCTTATCAATAGCGTCGCTGGCATTGGAAATCAGTTCTCTTAAGAAGATCTCTCTATGCGTGTAAATGGAGTTAATCATCATTTCTAACAGTCTCTTGGATTCCGCCTTAAATTGTTTCTTAGCCATTGTTAATATCTCTCCCTAACGATGATGTGTTAGCACTCTTTATCGTTGAGTGCCAGCTTCTATTTTTATAACACTCCTAGATTTTTTTGTCAATATGATATTCTAAAAAAAGGAAAAGGACTTGGTTTGAATCGTAAAAATAAAAATGGCCCCCTGCTCAACATCTTGCTCCGCACGAATGGTTCCACCCATTAATTCTACAAGGGTTTTACAAATCGCTAATCCGAGTCCAGTGCCTCCATATTTACGCGCCATGGAGGAATCCAATTGGGAAAAAGGCTTGAACAGGTCAGCCATCTTAAGCGGAGGAATTCCAATTCCACTATCTTTTATGACGAATTCAATCTCAAGGGAGTCGCCTTGAAGGGAAACCTGATTAATGGTGACATAAATTCCGCCGCTTTTCGTAAACTTAACCGCGTTGCCAATTAAGTTAATCAGCACTTGACGAAGTCGTGTGACATCGCCGGCAACGAGTTGGGGAAGCTTTTCATCGATATGATACTCCATATTAAGTCCACGTTCCAAGGCAGCAGCCGTAAATAACTCAAACGTTTCCTGAACCAAGGAGAGCAGCTCAAACGGTTCCTGCTCCAGCTCCATTTTGCCCGATTCAATTTTTGAATAATCCAAGATGTTATTGATCAGGGACATTAAGGCATTCGAGCTGTTACGTATAATTTCGGCATATTTTCTCTGTTCCGGTTCAAGTTTCAATTCAAGCAGCAAGTCGGTGATCCCAATTACCCCATTCATGGGTGTACGAATTTCATGGCTCATCATGGCCAGAAACTCAGATTTGACCCGCAGGGCTTTGTTGCTGCTTTCCAGCTCGGTTTTAACCGATTCCAACGATTTCTTCTGCAGATCCAATTCAATGAACACCTTTACCTTACTCAGTAAGATATCCGTGTTTACCGGTTTAAACAAGAAATCCACCGCACCGGTTTCATAACCTTTATATACACTAGTATCCTCTTTGTTGATAGCCGTCACAAAAATAATCGGAAGGAGCTTGGTCTTCTTATTGCTGCGCAGAATCTCGGCGAGCTCGAATCCGTTCATTTCCGGCATATTCACATCGAGTAAAATTAATGCAAAGTCATGGCGCAGCGTGAACGACATCGCCTCATTCCCGGAATGTGCTTTGTAGATTTCACAGCCTAACGTCTGTAATATTTTCTCCATCGCAAACAAATTTTCTTCCCGGTCATCCACGACAAGTACTTTGGCTGTTAGCTTTTCCTTTACAGCAATCATAAATGTCCTCCCTCGAGTGTAGTTAATGCAGATGCCAAACTGTCTCTATCCAAATTCTCCATTACAAATTTTACGCCGTATTCATACATTTTATCTTCCTCAATTTCATTAAACCATATTACTTGTCCATACAGTGCAAACGGCTTGTTCCCTATTTCCATTTCAAACTTTAACCTAAGTTCATTTCCCACAGGCATTTTTACGTGCAGTAAGAAGCAAAGTCCGCCGGAACCTATATTGCTTATTAACACCTTAGTACTTCCCAAGGATAGTTCTTTGCCGTGGAAAGAATCGATCGTCATATCGGCAATGAAACAATTAGAAAAAGCAATTCGGCGGCATTTTCTGCGATTGTTAACTTCGGAACGATTAGCGGTACTGCTCTGAAGTTCTGTTAACGATACGCCATACTTTAATAATGTTCTAAAAGCATCTTGTTCTATTGGCCTGCTGATATAGTATCCTTGCACCTCATTCGAACCATACTTTTGCAGCAGGGTATATTGTTCAACCTTCTCCACCCCTTCGGCTACAACATTCATTTCCATAATATGGCCTATTTTAATGATAGATTCTACTAGATTGGAACGTTTTACATCGGTTTCAAAATCCTTAATAAAAGATTTATCAATTTTTAAAGTATCCAGTTTAAATTCGGTTAATAAACTAAGAGAGGAATAACCTGTTCCGAAATCATCCAACGCAACCCGAATGCCCCATTCACGCAGTTCCTGCAAGATTTCAGACACCCGATGTACATCATGAATAAATAAACTTTCCGTAATCTCAATTTCCAGCATCTGTGGATGCATATCCGTTTCTTTGAGTATGGATTTAACGATTTCCGTAAAGTTTTCTTGCATAAATTGTTGCGGTGAAAAATTAACAGAGATTCGGATCGGGGTAAAACCCTCTTCCCTCCATTTTTTTTGCTGCCCGCAGGCCATTCTTAACACCCAGTTTCCAATGGCAATAATCAAGCCTGTGTCTTCAGCAATAGGTATAAATTCGGATGGCGACACAAGCCCCCACTCGGGATGATTCCACCTCAACAAAGCTTCCGCTCCGACAATTTTCTGGTTGGAATAAACATCTATGATAGGTTGATAAAGTAGATGGAGTTCGTTTCTTTCCAATGCCTTTCTTATATCGTTGCTTATTGAAAAGTGCTTATAGGACTTTATATCCATGGATATGCTGTAGATATCTATCCTGTTTTTTCCTTTTGCTTTGGCGAGGGATAATGCAGTGTTTGCATGCTGCATAAGTTGTTCATAAGATTCCGGTTTTTCTTGATATTTACTAATTCCTATGTTCGCTGTAATATACAATTCGTACCCGTTTATAAACACAGGTTCATTAATACAGTCAATGATAAGGAGGGATAATTGATTGCAATATTCATAATCCGTTTGATGCTGCACAATAATGGCAAACTTGGTTTCGCCTATTCTTGTTAAGAATTCATGATTATTTAGTAAGTTACTCAGTCTGGCGGCAATAACTTCAAGCAATATATCCCCAGTCTTCTGCCCGAGGGTATCAATGATCACTTGGAACTGATCCAAAGCAATTTTCATCAAGGCAGTCCCTTGACTTACAGCGGGTCCCTTCCCGAATATGGTTTCTAAGCGTTTTTCTAAAGCTCTCCTATTGGGGAGATCCGTTAAATAATCATGGTAGGCCATGTGTTTTAAACTGTTATTGCTCTGTTCCAGCTCGGTTTTAATTGCTTCAAGTTCTTTCTTTCGCAGATCCAATTCAAGAAATATCTTAACTTTGCTGAGCAAAATATCCGTGTCTACCGGTTTGAATAAATAATCGACCGCACCCGTCTCGTATGCTTTAAACAAATGTGTATCTTCTTTATTGTGTCCTGTCAGGAAAATAATCGGAATCTGCCTCGTTTTGGTATTGCCGCGAAGAAGCTCAGCCAGCTCAAATCCGTTCATTTCCGGCATATTCACGTCAAGTAACAATAACGAAAAATCGTGGCGCAGCGTGAAGGACATGGCTTCATTGCCTGAATGTGCTTGTAACACTTCACAATCTAATGTCTTTAATAATTTCTCCATAGCAAATAAATTTTCATTACGATCGTCAACAACAAGTATTTTAGATATGATTTTTTCACGAGTTGGAGTCGTTAACAGTCAAATCCCTCCTATTTTAAGAGCCAAACCCGGATTAAGGACAACAGGTTATCACTGTTAATCGGCTTGGTCATATAGTCGTTAGCCCCAGCTTCTATACACTTCTCACGGTCGCCCGTCATGGCTTTGGCGGTTAGGGCTATAATGGGCAGCTTACAGAATTGGGGATTCCCGCGGATTCTCTGCATCGCTTCGTAACCATCCATAATAGGCATCATAATATCCATAATGACCAGTTCAATATCCGTCTCACTATCCAGCTTCTCAAGCGCCAGCTTGCCATTATCCGCCATGACCACTTCCATTCCATATACCTGCAGCACCTTGGACAACGCAAATGTATTGCGTAAATCATCGTCCACAATCATAATTTTTCGGCCTTTCAAGGTTTCATCAGAGTCATTCAGCTTACGAATCAACTGGCGCTGTTCGGACGGCAGTGATTTCTGCACACTGTGTAAGAACAAAGTGACTTCATCCAACAAACGATCAGGGGAATGATTGCCTTTGATCACAATACTGTCCGTAAAACGGTTAAGCTCGTTGTACTCTTCTTGGGTCAGTTCTTTGGCCGTATTAATAATAATCGGGGGAATGTTCATTTTTCCAGAATCAACGAATTGCGTCAATAGTTCAAACCCTGTCATATCCGGCAGCTTTAAATCCAGAATCACACAGTCGAAGTCCCCTGCCTTAAGTCGGTTTAATCCGTCTTTGCCCGTACTTACACTATGAATTTCAATATTTTTACTCTTGAGCAGTTCATAAATCGCCTTCTGGTTATGGGCATCATCTTCAATGACCAGCACTTGTTTGATAGGTTCATTCATGATGTTTTCAATCCTCGAGAAAACCGTATCCATATCTTCAGTACTGATGGGTTTCGACAGAAAGCCGATCGCCCCTT
>DASWUO010000345.1:0-3623 GCA_036401615.1 Bacilli bacterium
CTGCAAAGTTACTTGTTGGCTTACAGCACGCCTAATTATGAACTGATCGACCAAACCAAATACATTGAGTCTGAATTAATAGGGAAACAAATTGAATTGAAAGACTTAATCTATCCGGAGGATATTGTTCTCCATTTCGGAAATGCGAAGCACACCGTTCTGTATCCTGATCTGTATCCCAGCAGCTTCTACAGCCTAATCTTTAATTTAGTGAAGAATCGCATCTTTGACGGGTTGCGGCTTGCGAACGATTTCTCTCTGGATTGGACTGCGTATCGGAACGAACACGAAGGAGTGGAGCTGCGTTTCGGGGACGGGATTCCACTGAATGTGCTTCAAAGTAATGGAGTTATGCAGATTAAAGGCGATCAACAAACACCCATTCAACCAATCAACCGGATGTTTATTACAAGCGAAAACAATGAAGAGGTCCGGGTGTTCTTCTTCTCTGATGATATTTCTGCGGTTTATGAAGCTACAACAGATATCAACGTGAAGAATGTCGAAACCTTTATAGGTTTTGGTGAATTGCTTCCAGCCTACCATACCAATGACGGCAGATTATATTTGCCGGATCAGCCTTTGAGCTTTATTAAATTTAGACATTCTTATAGTCAATTTACTTCGGAGCAGATGCAAAAAAGCTTGTTTGTCGACCCCAATAACACTAAATATTTTTCTGAGCGGGACGGTTCCAGAACGGAAATTTATTCGGATGGGAAGCGGGCCTTGGAGATCGATAAGGAGCAAAGCTGGATGGTTTATTCCGATCCCATAACTACACCGGGGGAGGATGTAAATGACCTGCGGGCTAATTTGTTTACAGCTGTGAAGTTTATTAATGAACATGGCGGGTGGAATGGCAATTATATGATCAGCAGCATTTCGGAAAACTCTGAAACGGAGGGACAAACCTTTCTGTTTCGTCAATATGTGGAGTCTTATCCTGACATTTCTTCTAAGCTCGCAAATTTCGGGTTTATTAGAATAGTGCTCCAGCATGGTATAGTTACCCATTACGAGCGGTCTTTGATCAATATCGATACAATCAAGACAGATATCAACGAGGTGGTGCTGCCGGGGGGGGAAGAGTTGGCTCAGCTCATTCTTAGTAATGGGGGCAGCTTCAATGTGGAAACGGTTTTCCCCGCTTACCGCGCAAGTATAACCAAGGACCATGTGGAATTCATTCCGGTATGGGCCATGAAGCTGCGCGATGGCACAATTGATTATCTTGAATAGGGGGCTAGACTATGGATTGGGGTAAGGCGAAATCAATACTCATCATCTCTTTTCTATTCCTGAATGCGCTCCTCGGTTATCAACTGTGGGCAAGCAAGATCGATATTGATAAATCGATTCAGGGGGAAGCCGAAACAACAGAATCGATTATGAAGCTGATGGACAGCAAGAAAATTACGATAGCTGCGCCGATCCCGACAGAGGTTCCCAGACTTAGGAAAATTACCGTGCAGTTTGATAAAACAACAGATCCTGATGAGAAGCTTAAGCTGGCTGTCGTGATTCCTATTAGTGTCCTGAATACCCGGACAGGCTTAAAGGATGTAGTGGCTAAACAAATTCCTAAAGCGGGTTCGTATGAAATGGACCCAACGACCCATAAAAGAGGTATAATGGTATTGAATCAACTGTATGGCGGTTTGCCGATGTTTGAAGTAAACTTAAAGCTGTACCATAAAGACAGTAAAATTAACGACTATTGGCAAAGTCATGTGTCGGTTCAACAAGGTCCTGAGGATAGTGATCAGAAGGTTATCTCAGCATGGACCGCTCTTGGCAGGCTGATAGAGAAACTGGAACCGGGTACCGAAATTAAAGAGATTCGTTTGGGTTATCATGGACAAATCTATAATTCAGAAACCCAGGTGCTGATACCTTCGTGGAGGGTGGCAACTTCCAAAGGAAAGATCTATTTCGTCCATGCCATCAATGGAGAACTATTCTAAAGCGCTTTGAAGTACCCGAAGGAAGAGGAGAAGTCAGGATGGGTTTGCGGTTTAGTATACTATCGAGCGGTTCTACAGGAAACTCCCTCATCGTGGAGAATGAGGATGTTAAGTTATTGGTCGATGCCGGCTTAAGCGCCAAGAGGGTCGAGCAGCTGCTGCAGGAGCAGGGGACAAGCGGTAAAGAAGTGAACGGCCTTCTGATTACGCATGAACACTCGGATCATATTAAAGGTGTAGGTGCGGTAGCCCGCAAATTCGATCTGCCCATCTATGCCAATGAGAAAACGTGGGACGCGTTAAATAAACAAATAGGCGAGATTGCCGAGGAGAACAAGAGGGTGATGAATTCGGGAGATATGCTCGATTTTGGCACACTGAAGGTGGAATCTTACGGCATTTCCCATGATGCGGCTGAGCCGGTTGGTTATTGTTTCTACGACGGGGAGCAGAAGCTCAGCCTGGCAACCGACCTTGGCTACGTCAGCAAGAAGGTGAAGGAGAAGATCGCAGATTCCGATGTGCTGATCTTGGAGTCCAACCACGATATTGATATGCTTAGGGTGGGGCGGTATCCGTGGGACATCAAGCGGCGCATCCTCAGCGATCTCGGGCATTTGTCGAACGAAGCTGCCGGTGCTGCCCTGAAGGAGCTTCTATGCGGGAAGCTGAAGCGGGTCTATCTCGCCCATCTGAGCCGGGAACATAATATGATGGATTTGGCCAGGCTTACGGTGAATAACATATTAGAGGAGGAAGGCATCTTCTTGAGCGATAATGAAGTGAAGCTGCTGGATACATATTACGACCGTGCTACGAAATGGGATAGTTTAGGGTAGTTTCGATATCCAGTTCAGCCGCCTTCAAGGTGATTTCTCTAGTGGTAAGGATCTTCCGCTCAATTAATAATTCTATGATGGCACTCAACACTAAGGTGTTCTTGTAATGCTCTTCTTTCAGGTCGGCCAGCTTTCCAATCATGTCAATCTCGTCGAAATGGGATGGGATACGGTTCAAACGGGTAGTCTCCTTTTTTAAAAAAAATGGTGGTTTTACTATTGTAGGCGGTTTGGTGGAGAAACATTCCTGATAGGCGAAATAATTATTAGTGATAGATTAATGGAATTCGGTTTTTTGAGGGAGATGAAAGATGATGAGCTTTATGGACGATGACTTTTATTCGACGAAAATTTCTTCGCGTGGTTGGAAAGGGATCGGTTCCGGCAGCCAGCGGTCTCGTAGTCGATTTGTAGGCATTATTGCTGCATCAGTGGTCTCGGGGGCTATGCTGGCTTTTCTGTCTATTCCCTTCTTCATGGGCAAGGGAGCTGACGTGGTGGACCGCGGGGTCGTCCGGGCTGCTGTCGTGATGGATGCCAAAGCCAGTTACAATGATATGGTGATTCATGCTGCGGAGCGGGTGAATCCTGCCGTGGTGAGTGTGATTAATGGGCAGAAGGCGGCGGGAGAAGAAGGTAAGAGTAAAGGTGCGGATAGAATTGAACCCGTGGGGCTGGGTTCGGGCGTTATCTTTCATAAAGGGAAAGGGAAAGCTTATATTGTGACAAACAACCACGTGGTGGAGAATGCGGATAAAGTGGAAATCATCTTGATTTCCGGTGAGCATAAGCTGGCCAGAGTCGTGGGGACGGATCC
>DASWUO010000346.1:0-2402 GCA_036401615.1 Bacilli bacterium
CAATAATATCAACGATGCCAATGCTGCGTTACAGATTCTTAAGGAGTTTACCGAGCCGGCCGTGGTGGCTGTAAAACATATGAATCCCTGCGGAGTAGGCATTGGAGAAACCATTCACCAAGCTTACCAGAAGGCCTATGCTGCCGATCCCACTTCTATCTTCGGGGGCATTGTCGCTGCTAATCGTCCCATTGGTTTAGAAACAGCCACTCTGCTTAGTGAAGTTTTTCTGGAGATCGTGATAGCGCCTGATTATTCCGGTGAAGCCTTAGAAGTGTTGATGAAGAAGAAGAACATTCGCCTTCTTAAGCTTGGGATTGAAGCTGCTCATGCAGTAAATCAACTGGGCTCTTCCCATTTTGTGATTTCCACCGTTGAAGGCGGGATGTTAATCCAAGAAGGGGACACTCCTGAGCTTGCTGCAACGGTGCTGAAAACCGTGACCAAACGTGAACCGACAGAAGAGGAAATCAAGCAGCTGCTGTTTAGCTGGAAAGTGGTTAAGCATGTGAAGTCTAATGCCATTGTGCTTGTAAAAGACAATATGACTATTGGCGTTGGAGCAGGGCAGATGAACCGTGTAGGTGCAGCCAAGATAGCGATCGAGCAAGCTGGAGACCAAGCTAAGGGCAGCATTATGGCTTCAGACGCCTTCTTTCCTATGGGAGATACCGTGGAAATGGCGGCCAAGGCGGGAATTACTGCGATTATCCAACCTGGGGGCTCTATAAAAGACGAAGAATCGATCAAAGCCGCGGATGCCAACAATATCGCGATGATTTTTACCGGCTCAAGGCATTTTAAACACTAATAAATTATTAAATTGTTTTGGTAAGTGGAGAGTGAAAAGATTGGTTGCCGTCGAGTTTTGGCTTTAAGATCCTACCTATAAATGTCTTATATAATCATGGGATCTTAAAACAAGATGTTTGAGTTTAAGACAACCAACTTTTCACTCGGAACTTACCAAAACAAAGACATTACATAGGAGGGTTATTGTGCGTATTCTTGTTATCGGTCGAGGCGGCAGAGAGCATGCCATCATCTGGGCGCTGAAAAAAAGCGATTCAGTCAAAGAGGTGTATTGTGCTCCAGGCAATGCGGGAATTGCTGATCTGGCCGAATGTATTGCCATCAACGAGCATCAGTTTGATCAACTGAGCGAGTTTGCGCTGGACCACAACATCGATCTGGTGATTGTCGGACCAGAGGATCCTTTATTTGAAGGAGCAGTCGATCACTTCGAAGCCAAAGGGCTGGCTGTGTTCGGCCCGCGCAAAAATGCCGCGATCATCGAAGGCAGCAAAGTGTTCACCAAGGATCTGATGAAGAAGTATCGTATTCCCACCGCGGCCTATGCCTCCTTTACTAATTATGGCGAAGCCTCGGCTTATCTGCATCAACAGAAGATCCCAATCGTTATTAAGGCTGACGGATTGGCAGCAGGTAAAGGGGTCACAGTAGCTTTTTCCATGGAAGAAGCGGAAGAAACCCTGCATGATATGATGGTGAAGAAAGTGTTTGGCGATGCAGGAAATCAAGTAGTGATCGAGGAATTCCTCAAGGGTGAAGAGATGTCGATTCTGGCATTTGTGGATGGCAATGTTGTGAGGCCTATGGTACCGGCACAGGATCATAAGCCGATTTTCGATAACGATGAGGGACCCAATACAGGAGGAATGGGCACGTATTCACCCGTCCCCCATATTCCCCAGTCGGTGGTGGACGAAGCCATTGAAACCATCCTTAAACCGGCGGCTTATGCCATGGTTAGTGAAGGAAGGCCTTTCCGCGGTGTGCTCTATGCCGGATTGATGATCACGGAGCAAGGCCCCAAAACCATTGAATTTAACTGCCGTTTTGGAGATCCGGAAACCCAAGTGGTGCTAGCCCGATTAAAGACGGATTTAATTGATATTTTCCTGGCCGCGGTAAACGGACGGTTAAAGGATATGGAAATCAGTTGGAGCGAGGACGCCGCGGTTTGTGTTGTTCTTGCTTCTGGAGGATATCCCGGTCCTTATGAGAAAGGCACGCCTATTTACGGGTTAGATGAGGTGCAGGAAGCTATCGTATTTCACGCGGGAACTCTCTTAAGCGAGGGACAAACCGTCAGCAACGGGGGTCGTTTGCTTGGTGTTACCGGGATCGGGAAAGATATTGCCGAGGCCAGGAAAACAGCCTATTCCGATGTGGAGCGAATCCGTTACGAAGGCAAACACTTCCGCACTGACATTGCCAAGAAAGCATTGAAGTAATCAAACGGAGGCTAATAAAATAGTTAGTATGTTTTAGTGTTCCTGTGATAAACTAGTAATAGTTAGCTTACTACTAATTATCTAAGGTGGGATTGGAATAAGATGAATGTTGAGCACCGGCAAACAGCCACAGAAATGGATGAT
>DASWUO010000347.1:0-4276 GCA_036401615.1 Bacilli bacterium
AAACTTCCATTTATTGAAACGAAACTCCAGGTTTCGTCGGGCTTCTTCAAATAGTCCAAGCGCTACGAGCCCTCTGCAAGTGCCATATTGATCACGAATGTAAGCCAACGGGTACTGATGCCCGGCCATGATTCCCCCGTCTTCCGATTGTTGAGCTTTAATCATAAAAGCAATGTTCTCACATAATTCATGTATCTGTACAGAATCATTTTCCCTTCTGGGCAGAGTGCCGTTCTTACTTGATCCAGTTTTTACCAACCGTTTAACTACACCGTCATCCACATCGTAAACCTTCTGAATATGTTGAGCGTAAGACAGTTGAAACGCTTGGCCTGTATTCACTACAACATCCGGATAGGAAGAGCCTCCGACAATGGCCATATAACTTGTTCCTCGTGCAAACTTCAACGAAATCGAGTCCGGTTGTTCTTCGATTCCCTTCCAACCCTCGCCCCAGCAGGTTATTGTCAAATAAGCCTTTTCCCCTGACGGATAAATAAAAATTCTCGCGGTATCCGGAGCCACGAGCATTAAACTATCCTGATTATCCATTAGGATAATTTCCTTAGGCAGTTTTATATTAAAATTTGTGTCTAACTGGAAATCGACTTTGGTGAGATATGCTGGAACATCCGTGGCAACAAATTCTTCCGATGTTCCAGCACATCCCCCGTTTTTTAGAAAACTATGCCTCCATACGGAAGTCCCTTTTTCTCTTTGCGAAGAATAAATAGGTGAACTGCCGTCAGCAAATGTCCATTGGCCGTTCAGTAATGAGGTTGAACTGTATGGCGGTCCATAGACATTTATGATATCAGCACCAACACCGTAAACTAACAGCCTCCCATTTCCTAAGGCATGGACAGCGCGGTCTGTATTTGTTTTGTAAGTCACTTGCCAACCTCCTGCAACACGATATTCTACGGTCTTCATATAAGATTACAATGAATTCGCCTAATATAGAATAGGTTATTCTGCTCTAAATCTCAACGATCTTGTTGTGTTGCTTTATGGGGTCAACTACTTATATCAATTCATTTTATTCTGCTGCATAATCCGATATTCGCCGGGGCTTACAGCAGCAATACTTCTAAACCACCGGCAAAAGTATTGGGCAGAAGAAAAGTTCATCATCTCACTGATTTCCCCGATGGAAAATATCGTATGCTCCAGCTGAGACGACGCCCATATAAAACGCTCATTCTGAATGTAACTGTGAATCGACATATTCGTGGTTTGCGAGAATAGGCGGCACAGATGTCTAGAGCTTAAATGACAAGCTTCTGCTATCTCATCAATACCCAGTGGGGAAGTCACGCGTTGTTGAATATAGGTGATAGCTTGTTCAATATAGTGATAGCCTTTATCCGGTTGTGTTTCTGACTTTTGGTTAAAGATGTGGGGTTCAATGATCTTCCAGATCAGTTCAATCATTTTTAATTGGGAGCGAAATAAATTCCCTTTCGATCCAGCTCTTTGAAGCTGCACAATAGATGCCATTTCCATTTTTAGATGTGGAATGTGAGAGTAGATGCGGGGCAGATGAAATGGAGTATCGCCGCTGGATATTTCGAATAACAAATAATACAAACCCATGGGGTTTGTGCGGTCGACCCACTGTTTATGCACTTCCTGCGGAGGTGCCAAATAGATAATATCGGGATACAGCTCCAACTCTTCCGATTGTAACTTATTAATCCCCTTTCCTTCTGTAATAAAGTGCATTTCAAACTCATTATGCGTATGATAATCCATAGCCCAATCAGAATCGGGGGGCAAATAACCACTCCCCTCATATTTCAAATTGATGTCGATATTATCAAAGGTTACCCGCATTTTACATCCTCCTCTTGTCTTAAAAGTGGTACAAGATGTCTTTATTGTATCATATCAATTTTCAGAATTGTGCATTAGAATTAAAAATGTAAGCGATTTATATTCTGGTACTTAAAGATGAAAAAAGGAGGATAGCTTAACAAAGAAGGTTACTGATTTCAAGAAAATATATCAACAAGGAGAAATGAATATGTTCAAAAGAATGAAAAAAGCTATGTTTCTTTCTATCTTCTTCACCTTGCTTTTGATAGCGATTCCACTAAGTGTGTCTGCAGTTGTTACCGGATCGACTTCTACAAGTTGGAACGTGTTCGACCCCTCTTCAGGAGGACAGTTTCGGTATGGTCCCTCCATGATTTTGTATTCAGATAACAGTGTGGATATGTATACATGCTCACCTGGAGCCGACGGCGCATGGGATTATATCCGCCACAAAAATTCACCGAACGGTGGAAGCAGTTGGGGTACTGAGACCGTTACTCTCCAGCCAACAACGGGCGGGAGGGATGCTAATTCTGTTTGTGATCCGGGAATTATTAAGTTTGGAGGTTACTACTATCTGGGATATACCTCGACAGAAAACAACAATGGAACGGATAACGACATCTTTGTTGCTCGTTCCACCAGTGCAACAGGTCCTTGGTCCAAATGGAACGGAAGCGGATGGGGTGGAAATCCCCAGCCATTCATCGTGTTTGATGATCCGAACATAGATACTTATGGGGCGGGAGAACCCAGTTTTGTCGTTAAAGATACAACATTATATATTTACTATACATGGATGAGCCGAGATGTAGTTACCCAGAAGCCGGTCAATCAAACGCGGGTGAGAACAGTGTCCACTTCTAATAGTAACTGGCCTGGAGCTACTGCCTACCAAGGGGTTGCCATCAACCGTAATGTAGATGGAGACGATTCTACTGATCACAAATACGTACCATCAATGGATAAATTTATCGCCATAGGAGCCGCCAAACGCTTCGGACCTTATGCTTACATTAAATTGTATGAATCTGTGGATGGCATAACGTACAAACCTGGCACATTGCCGAAAAATTTCATCAATGTTGCCGCCCATAATGCTGGCATTACAGGGAATGAATTGGGTCAGTTCATTACAACTCAAAATAATAGAGTAGCTTATGCGTACGGCACACAGTGGGCCTACTGGTACACGGCAATGAATCCTATCACCTTGACAAATACAAACCTTCCTGCAGTGCCATTAGTTGAAGCTGCATTGGAAGGAAACGGACAAGTTCAGCTTTATTTCCGCACTTCCGGTGTTTCTGGAGAAACTTATAAGGTTAAATATGGAACTTCCAGCGGGAGCTATACGACTACCCTTACAGGGATAACAGGCAGTCCTTATACAATTACCGGTTTAACAAATGGAACTCCTTATTACTTCGTAATTGTGGCAAATAATACGAGCGGTGACAGTCCCAACTCAACACAGATTAGTGCAATCCCTTTAAATTTGACAGTATCTCCGCGATCTAATGCTTCAGCTTCTTCGCAATTAGACGGATGGGAGGCGTCTAAAGCAATTGACGCCGATATTAATACTAATTGGTCGAGTATCGGGCATACATCCGAAACCAGTACTGAATGGATCAATGTTGATACCGGAGGTAACCGAATGGTTAAGCGGGTGACGCTGACACCAAGACAGCCACAAGAGCTTTCTTATCCTGGAACGTTTAATATACAAGTCAGTTTAGATAACTCCACTTGGACGAATGCTGAAGTACAAAGATCCCGTCTTGAATCGCCAGCCCGGTATGTATATAGTTTTAACGAGCCATTATACGGTCGATATGTAAGGATACATGCAACCTCCTTAGGGCACGATGAACAACAGCCTTGGAACTACATTATGCAGCTGGGCGATATTAAGTTGGAAGAGATTCCTTACAGTGCTCTAGCTTCATCTTCATTAGTTGGATGGGAGACCTACAAAGTACTGGATAGCAACAGTGCTTCCGTTTATTCCTCAACTTCGCACGGCTCATCCGCCGGAACAGAATGGATTCAAGTGAATACAGGTGCAGTTAATAAGATTACAGGAATAAGGTTGACACCGCGGAGCGGAGGATATTGTTTTCCGGTTGATTTTAAATTCCAGTCTAGCAACGATGGGACAAACTGGACGGATATTTCAGGGGCATCCTATAGCAATTACACCAACCCTGGCTCTGCAACTCAAACGTTCAAATTCAATAGTGCCGTATCCTCACAATATATAAGGTTATATGTTACAAAATTGGGTATAGACGACTTTGGAATCTACTATTTGCAGATAGCTGACTTTAAAGTGGATTTGCTTGCTAAGCGTGTCTCAACAGCATCCAGCAGCAGCAGCGGATGGGAAGCCTCCAAAGCCGTTGATAACCAAACGGGGACTTACTGGTCCAGTGTAGGCCATACCTCAGCAGCC
>DASWUO010000348.1:0-1550 GCA_036401615.1 Bacilli bacterium
GTTCAGCTTCAATAGCATTAATAAAAATTAGAAAATCAACCGTATTCGAAATTTTTAATTTGACAGCAAAACTATTAATTTTCTTCCTGTGCATGGAGAACTTTAAATCAATATTTAGACGGTTGGTACCTCCCAATGAAGTTACATGAAAATTCGTCCAATTCAGTACATACTCTTCAGAATAAACATTATCCTTGAGTGGCACCCTATATTTTATTATAAATTTGAAATCGATTAGTCTATTAATACTGTACTCCATTTTGTCTCCCAATGATAAGAAACATTGTGGATCAATTCGGCAACCAGCCCACTCTTGCTCACTTTCCAACTCGTAAGCCCTCACAAGGGGTTTGCCGAACACATTGAATTGATTTATTTTGTTGAATTTATTCTTCCTTGTAAATATTCTTCCCACAGTAATTGCTCCTCGCAAAGGTAAACCGTTGGCCATTGAAATTGTAAACAATACGCCAACTGCAGAAATTATCTGGAGAAGCGATGTATAGGTATTGTTCTGGGTATATAAAACATAGCTATCTGATATGGAGATGAAATTTACTTTATTCTCCTTAAATAAGTTAAAAATCTTGTCAGAAAAAATTTTATCATATAGTTCTTCAAGCTCGTCGTTACTGTTTTCATTAATTAAAGATTTAAAACCGAGTATATCTAAAAACGCTACAAATACATCACCTTGGCCCAATAAAGCACCTCCTGTTTCTCAATTCGCCACACCTTCCCATTTTCCTTCAGAAGGTAAATAAAAAAGCACCGGTTAGGGTGCGTCTGGATAAAATTCTCTTAATAAAAGAATGACTGTTGCAAGTGTTATTACTACAGTCATAACACCTATAGATTTTGTCCACGATTTCATGGTTATATTCGTTTCATTTGATGCTGCTATAGCATAAAATGTAGGTATATCATAATAAGTATAGGATCTAATGCCGACCTTATCAACCAAATAATTTATGTGATTAACTGTCAATTTATTTATTCCTATTGTTTTAAGGTAAGAATCAAAAAGCAAGTCTCTCGAAAGATCATCACTAGAGTCTACCATACTTTCAACAATTGCTACCAAATCCTTATTCATTAAATTCACCTCCATTGACAATATTCGCCATTGTGAGAATAACTCCTCTAGTTTGATACCAAATCGCGACTCTATACAACACTCCAATAATATTGTCAAGACTAAATTTCTAAAGAAAATTGGTATTGTCAATATATATCCTACTGTTTATTATTAAAACAGCGGGAAGGAGGAATAATTTGAAAACATCATACAAGGTAAAAATGATCATTTTGGGCCTATTAAAAATCACAGCCGAATATGAAATAAAAAAGCTGCCATCCAATGGGTAGCAGCAATTGAGGAATTTCATAACTTGGGCAGGAGTGTTCGCCGCACTTCTGCTTTCTTTTTTAGAATATCACAGAACCACCGTTTTATTCAACAATCTTTACCGTCCTTGCCCACTTCACCGGCTTCCTCTCCCATCCCTGGATCACCTTCACTATACCTGAATCTGGATCCCAAACTATAC
>DASWUO010000349.1:0-2189 GCA_036401615.1 Bacilli bacterium
CCAAACCGGATTGGTTATGGATGTGGGCAGCATCAGCGGCAAATGTTCGGCCATGGATTGTTTTGGCGGAACCAAGGAAGCCGTGTGGGTGGCTAAGCATGCTGCAGAGTATGGATTCATCGTCCGTTATCTGGATGGGAAGGAATCCATTACGGGTTACAAGTATGAACCTTGGCATCTACGTTTTGTAGGGGTTGAAATGGCAACGGAAATTAAGGAGAAAGGCATAGTTTTGGAAGAATACTTCGGTGAGGCTGTCCCGGTTAACAATTAAAGCGGCACATTTCATTTTTTCCATTTTTTTTGCTAAAATAAAAAGAATCCCATTCCAATAGCCGATCGAGGTGAATAAGCCATTGTCCCATGTATACTTATGGTTCAAGTCTAAACCGTTTGTGCTCTTCTCCATCATTATGATGTTGAAAATTTATATGACTTGGCTTGTCATTTATGACGTGGACTTAAGTTGGAAACCGTTGATCACTGGGCTTCCTTCCATTTGGGTGGTGTTCTGCCTCATTGAATGGTTTGCCTCCAAACGAAAATTAGCCGCCTACATGACCGTGAATTTGCTGCTTACGACGGTTTTTTTCGCGGCTATTATGTATTATAAGTATTACGGGGTCATTGTCACTTATCATGCTCTTCAGCAGGTAAACCAGGTGACAGAGGTCAAAGGCAGCGTGTTCTCCTTGGCGGATCCTTATTTTCTGCTGATTTATGTAGATATTGTTGTATTGACGATCCTGTGGTTCGCCAAGAAGCGATCGCCAATCTGGTCAGCTTGGGCGAAGAAACCGAAGAAGCGAAGCATGGTTATGGCTGCATTTGTCATCTCGCTTACTTTGTGTTTGTCTAATATTTGGCCAAACCGGGCGATTATGAACGAGCTTAGGCAAGCGGAAGAGATGGGGATTCTCAATTATGAGGCGCACAAGATTTTTGAACAGCAAGAAGTAGAATATATGGATCCTAAATCTATCACGCATGAAGCCATCCAGAAGCTGAAAGGCATCCAAGATCCGGCTGCTCCAAACTTTCACAAGGCGGCTGCCGGAAGAAATGTCATCATCATTCAGATGGAGTCGATGCAGAGTTTTCTGCTTGGGTACAAATTGGATGGTTTAGAAATAACACCGGTGATGAATGAGTTGATGCGGGAGCATCTGTATTTCCCTGCATTCTATCAACAGGTCGGGCAGGGGAATACGTCGGATGCTGAATTTGTTGTGAATACTTCCTTCTATATTCCTCCTAATGGCGCGGCTTCACAGGTATACGCCGACAAGGATTTGCCGAGTTTACCTAAGGTATTAGAGAAGAACGGATACCAGACGGCCACCTTTCACACAAACGGGGTAGAATTCTGGAACCGGGAGGAAATGTATACGGCTCTGGGGTTTGATCATTATTATGACCAGCAATTTTTCGGCGATGAGGATCTACTTATGTTTGGGGCCTCAGACGAAGTGTTGTACAACAAAACCGTGGATAAATTAATTGAAATGAGGGCAGCTGGAAAGCCCTTTTATGCCCATGTCATTTCCATGACGGCTCACCATCCCTATAACATGGCCGAGGAAAAGCTGAGAATTGAGCTTCCTAAGCGTTTTAAAGATACTTTAGTCGGAGATTATATAAGTTCCCAGAATTACTCGGACTATGCGCTCGGATTGTTTATCAAGCGGTTGAAAGAGAGCGGGCTATGGGATGAGAGTCTAATCGTCATTTATGGCGATCACCTTGGACTAGCGAAATACATGCTGAATCATCATGACAAGAAGCTGATGAAAGAAATATTCGGCCGTAAATACGGATACCCCGACATGTTGAACATTCCGTTAATCATCGCTGCACCCGGCATCTTGGATCACACAGTTCATGAACAGCTTGGCGGGCAGGTGGATATCCTGCCGACGATTGCTAACTTAACCGGAGCCTCATTGGAGGATCATCCGTATTTTGGTCAGGATTTGTTGAATCAAACGTATAACTTACTGCCTGAGCGCTACTACTTGCCATCCGGATCGTTCATCAACAACGAGGCGGTCTTTGTGCCCCAAAACGGATTCAATGACGGAACCGAATACCCGTTAGATCCAAAACAAGGGAAGAAGAAAGCGAAGGTAACCAAGGATGAATATGAACGGGCGCTGAAGCTGCTGCATATGTCGGACAGCTATGTTAAT
>DASWUO010000350.1:0-7629 GCA_036401615.1 Bacilli bacterium
GGTCATCTTAGAACATTCTCTTCTAAAAAAATTCCAAAAGTTGTTCAAATTCCTCCAATTCATTGTGTGAATCCTTATAGACTTTCAACCAAGCCATCTGAACATTATCTATAATATCGATAAGATGGGGATCAAATTGAGTTCCCCTTCCTTCTTTCAGCACATTAAACGCTTCATTAAAGGATAAAGAATTACGATATGCCCTGGAGGATGTCATAGCGTCAAAAGCATCCGTAACGGCCAATATTCGCGCATCAAGCGGAGTCTCCGTACCTTTGGATTTTGTAGGGTACCCCTTGCCATCCCATCTTTCATGATGATACAAAACACCTGCTTTCAAAGACCCTAAACCTATAATTTTTTCTACCATCTTAGCTCCCACTACCGTATGGGTCTTAATAATTTCGTATTCTTCCACAGTAAGCGGCCCAGGTTTGGCCAATATGGACTCCGGAATATTAATTTTCCCAATGTCGTGAAGTAATCCGGAAAGACGCAGACTCTGCAACTTCTTATCATTCTGGAATTCGGGAAGCAGTTTAGCTAATTCAACTGCATATTTGCTGACTCTCTCACTATGGCCAAATGTATATTGGTCTTTAGCTTCAATCGAAACGATAAAGCTTTTTACAACTTGTTCAATGGTGGTTTCCATCGATTCTTCGATCATATTTACTTGTCTGTAGTATAAATTAAACAATTTATTTAATAGCACATAACCAAATGTAGCCACAATAAAAAATAATAAAATACGGTTTGAAAGATCGATCGAATCAATAACATACTTGGATTCTAAAGGGAACTTAACACTTACTATAAATAACATTACTACGCCTATTGAAGAGTAAGTAATCAGCACTACTTTATCAGCATATAATCCGGCAATCAGAGGTAAGAGTAGAAAGAAACTCCAAGCTTCCGTGTACCCGGAACCAAAATATAAACAAGTGATAACGAATACCACATACAACAATACAATGTGCTGCATTATGATAGAGGTTGTATCCATAAATCTATAAATGATTATCAATCCACACCATATGGCCATACAGACGATTAATATCGGTAAATTCGCCCTAGAATAAGGGAGAGAAAACAATAAGAAAACACTGTTCCAAGTTATGCTTAGAAACAAATAGATAAAAGAAATTTTAAAAATTTGACGGGTAAGGTTATTACGATGGATTTGATAATATGAAAGCATCAGCTGTTTTTTCTCATTATCCACTACTTAAGTATCCCCCTAGCCTGCCTAATTTAAGCTCATTAACTATTCTATCATTTGAATGATTAATTTTACATGGTATTTTTAATTTCATCGACAGGTTTCCCGATTATTTGCATTAAACTTTTGGTATGATTATGCCGATATAAGAAAATACAAAATCATCTATATATAAATAGGGGAGATGTTTAGAATGTCACAAGAAAATGTATACCACTTTAGTTTAGCTACTGGAAGGTTAAAGGAACAAGCAATTCAGCTTCACCATGAGAGATATGTAGAAGTGGGCTTTTTCGAGAAAAATGAAACAGATCCCTATCAAAACTTCTCAACTTATTTCACATCTCAAACTGGAGATGATAGTAAAGTGGTCGGTGTGATTCGACTGATTTCCAAAAAATTAGATGAACTCCCTACCATCCAAAACTTCACCATTTATGATATTGAAAAAGCAAGATTACACCAACTCGATAAAACCCGATATGCAGAAATTAGCGCTTTTACGAAAATGCCCCAACACGATGTTGGTCTGGGATTAATTAAAACGGCTTTGCAATATTCACTGGATTGCGGAATTTCTCACTGGATTTGCTGTATCGATGAGAGGGCTTACAATTATATGCATAGAATGTTTAAATTTCCATTCAAAACTGTAGGTGTAACTCAAGTTTATCTTGGTTCTATCAGTATTCCCTGCACATTAAATCTCAAGGAATGTCTTGATACGTTACAGGAAACAAGACCTCAACTCTATGACTATCTTACCACTTTAAGCGAAGAGAAGAAACAATTAGAGGTAGTTAGATGATCCCTCAGCAATTCTCCCGCAACTTAGGAATTCTCTCGGAAGAAGAAATGGATAAACTAAGCAAAACGACAATTGCCATTGCCGGATGCGGGTGCATTGGCGGATTCTCCGCTGAATTGCTTGCCCGCATGGGTGTGGGCAGTTTGATCTTGGCGGATCCGGATACCTTTGATCTTTCCAATATTAACAGACAATGTGCAGCTACTCATTTAACGATTGGGCAATTAAAAGTGGAGGCACTTAAGACCCACTTATTGTCGATTAATCCCGATTTAAAATTGGTTTGTTACAACCAGGGAATAAATCAAAGCAATGTAACTGACTTTGTAATGAACGTAGATTATGTAATTGATGCCATCGATTACTTTTCCTTGCCGGATTCTATATCCCTTCATCGCGCTGCGAGGAACCATAATTTATATATAGCTACTGCTGTTGCCTTGGGCTTCGGCACATCGGTCTTAACTTTCTCGCCTGACGGATTAAAGCTGGAAGATATCATCGGGATCTCTACTGATACTCCAGTTGAAGACCTTCAGGGGATAACGATTCCCGCTTCGAACTACACCCGGCACCTTCCTGCTTATGCAACGGAAGATAAAATTCGTACCTGGCTCGAAACAAAGAATATTCCTACTATTAGCATTGGTCAGGCATTAGGCCCAGGCATTCTTGTTTCACAGCTTGTGCTTCATCTATTAAATAGAAAACAACCCAAGATCGTTCCTGATTCTATTCAATTTCATTTAGAATAATAATGACACAAACTAGTATTACTATAGCTGCTATTGAACGGCTATTGCAATCCATTGTAAAATTTAGTAATCTAGTTAATAGAACCCTTATTGAGTTTGTTCTAAATAGATTGCGTTTTCATTTGTTTAATCTCTGGAGGTGTGGACAATGCAGATGCCTGTATTGAAGAGAAACAAAAACGATGGTTCAAGTAAACTGGTTGTTATTGAATTAAGTGATGTGCTGTATATCAAAATAGAGGACCGGACCATTGTTTATCATACAGCAGATGCTCTGTATTACCACATTTCTACATTGTCCGACTTGGAAGATCATTTATTCGACTTTGGGTTTGACACCTTGGACAAAACAAATATAGTGAACTTAAACAAAATTAAAAAGTTAGATACCCAACACGGCAATATTTACTTCGATGAAGAACCCATGAAGAGCAGCAAGTATGCTTCTATTGCCTTTATCAAACAAAAATTACTGAAACACGAATTGGCTCGCATTATTGCTAATAATACCAATACAACATTGGAATACACAGCCAAAAGCAACCATTCTCAAGCGTTGAATTTCAAGAAGGATTTTACCCTTTAAACTCCTTAAAACTTTATCGTCATTCATCCGTGCCACAAAACCGCCTCATCCCAAAGGGATGAAACGGTTTATTTTTATACAATTATCGATTCAATAAACTCCCGACATACCGCAGAAGCTCGTTAGCGCAGATCGGGCAATAACCGTGTCCATCGATTAAGCGTTCAATCACTTCGTTCATTTTCTTCAGCTGTCTTTCATCTGGCGTTTTCGTTGATGTAGTGATCTTGACAATATCCTTAAGGTCGATAAAGAGCTTCTTCTCGATGGCTTCACGCAGCCGTTCGTGGGAACTGTAATCAAATTTACGGCCTTTGCGGGAGTAAGAGGAGATGCGGATCAGCACTTCCTCTCGGAAGGCTTTCTTAGCATTTTCGGAGATGCCGATCTGCTCTTCAATGGAGCGCATCAGCCTCTCATCCGGCTCCATCTCTTCGCCGGTGAGCTGATCCTTAATCTTCTGCCAATTGCAGTAGGCCTCTATATTATCTAAGTAATTTTCAAACAAGGTTCGAGCCGATTCCTCGAAGGAGTAAACAAACGCTTTCTGAACCTCCTTCTTGGCCAGCTCATCGTATTCCTTCCGGGCAACGGAGATGTGATTAAGGTAGCGTTCCCGCTCTTCCTTGGTAATAGAGGAATGCTGATCAAGCCCGTCTTTCATAGCCCGCAGCACATCCAACGCATTGATGCAGTGCAGGTCTTGACGTATAAGCGCGCTGGAAATGCGGTTGATGACATACCTTGGATCGATGCCCGACATCCCCTCCTCCGTATATTCCGACTGCAGCTCCTTTAAATCCGCATCTTTAAATCCTTCCACTGATTCTCCGTCGTAAAGCCGCATCTTTTTGACCAGATCCATGCCTTGTTTCTTGGTTTCCTTTAATCGGGTAAGAATGGAGAATATCGCTGAAGCCCTTAACGCATGGGGGGCAATATGGACATGGTTCATATCGCTTTGTTTGATCAGCTTGATGTAGATTTTCTCCTCTTCCGACACCTTGAGGTTATAAGGAATCGGCATAACAATGATTCGAGACTGCAGAGCTTCGTTCTTCTTGTTGGTGATAAAACCTTTATATTCAGCTTCATTAGTGTGGGCAATGATGAGTTCATCGGCACTGATTAGCGCGAACCGACCAACCTTGAAGTTCCCCTCTTGGGTTAGAGACAACAAGTTCCAGAGAAATTTTTCGTCACACTTGAGCATCTCTTGAAATTCCATAATGCCGCGATTGGCTTTATTCAATTCACCATCGAAACGGTAAGCGCGGGGGTCTGACTCCGAACCATATTCGGTAATGGTTGAGAAATCGATGCTGCCGGTTAAATCGGCGATATCCTGCGATTTGGGATCCGATGGGCTGAATGTCCCGATCCCTACACGGTTTTCCTCGGAAACAAGGACTCTTTCAATTTCCACATCCTCAATACGGCCTTGGTAATCTGTTTTAAGGCGCATTTGGCAGGAGGGGCATAAGGTTCCTTCGATTTTCACATGTAATTCTTCTTCGATTTCCCGGCGCAACTCCTGCGGAATAAGATGAAGCGGTTCTTCATGCATAGGACACCCTTTAATTGCATAAATCGCCCCCTTCTCCGTGAGGGAGAACCGTTCCAAGCCCCTCTTCAACTGTGTTACAATAGTCGACTTCCCTCCGCTAACCGGACCCATCAATAAGAGAATGCGCTTCCTTACATCCAGTCTGCGGGCTGCGGAATGAAAATACTCCTCAACGAGCTTCTCGATTGCCCGATCCAGCCCGTAGATTTCATGCTCAAAAAACTTATATTTCCTTCTTCCGTTTTCTCCTTCAACACCATACGATTCAATCATCTCATAAACCCGGGCATGTGCGGTTTTAGCCAAATCCGGGTTAACTTTAAGGATTTCAATATAGTCTACAAAGGTACCCGACCATGCCAACTTCTCTCCCTCAGCCCGATGATCCGTTATTCTTTGGAAAATATCCATAGCAACCTCCTCTTGACCGCCTTTAGATGTACTTTATACCTATGCGCCAAGAGTGGATTAGTTGCCGAAATTTTGGTTTAGAATATAGAGAAGTCATTTGATTGGATTACGAAGCTAGTTGGCCTCTATGTTATAATAACTTATGAAATGCAAGTAAATAGGATAACCCAAGAAAGGAGATCCCGACCTTGCCCATCTTATCAGAAACCGAACTTTACCTGCCTGTCAAAAGCTTTCTCGAACAACGCGGCTACCAAGTGAAGGGCGAGATCAAAAACTGCGATATTGTAGCTACCAGTCCCGATCTGGAAGAACCCATCATCATAGAGTTGAAAAAAACCTTCAATCTTTCCTTAATTTTTCAAGGGATTGATCGCCTTAAGCTGTCCGATCAAGTTTATTTAGCCGTGGAGAAAACCAAGAAAAAAGCCGGCGCTCAAAACCAACGTTGGGGGGATATCTCTAATTTATGCCGGATGCTGGGGTTGGGCTTAATGACAGTGCAGTTTTTTAAAAGCAAACCGCCCGCCATCGAAGTCCTAACTGAGCCTTTCCCTTACATTCCGCGCAGTTCCAAGAAACGGGTAACCCGGCTGCTATATGAATTCAATGAGCGAAGCGGGGATTACAATGTAGGCGGAAGCAACAAACGTAAGCTGGTTACCGTCTATCGGGAAAAGGCATTGTACTGCGCCTATTTTCTCGAAAAACACGAAAAATTAAGCCCCCGCCAGTTAAAAATTCTGACGGGGAGCTCGAATGTGAGTGATACTTTGCAAAAAAACTATTATGGTTGGTTTGAGCGGCAGGAAAGGGGTATCTATGCCCTTACTCCTAAAGGAATCGAGGCTCTAACCACCTATGCCCACGTCATTCGCGCCAAAATTCCCGTTGACGAGCTTGGGATCTAATGTCCTTCGGCATGAATGAAGAAGCGATGGGAACCATCGCCAAGGTGATCACCAAACGAAACAAGGGATTGTTTAACAATTGTCGTCGTGCTGCTCAATGGCGTTTCTAAGAATAAATGGAGCGGCTTCTTCTTGATTATTGTCCCCCTCATCATCTTCATCTTTATCATTGCCTTCATCTTCATCCCTATCTTCATCTTCGTTATTGTCAGATTCACTTGCATATTCTTCAGCAAATTCAACGTCATCATAGTAATTTTTCGACATCCTTCATGTCACCTCCTTTCAATGAGTGTTGGCTGCTAATCCATGCAATAGTTTTTTGTGAATCCATATTGCCGCTTGAGAACCTTCACCCATAGCAATGGTAACCTGCTCTGAATGAACACCGATATCTCCAGCAGCCCAGACGTTAGGTATATTGGTTTCTTTAGTTCGGGGATCGGTGAGGATATGGCTGTTTTCCATTCTTTCCACCCCCAGCTGATGAGCCAAAGTGGTCTTCACTTCATTGCCGCCAAATGAGATAAATCCCCGTTCCGCTGCGATTTCTTGCCCATTCTTAAGCTGCACACCACGAAATACGCCCTCCTGCTCAACCAATACTTTTTCAATGGGTTCGGCAAGATAGTAAATATTTTCTTGTTTTAAGATCTCTTTGGATGCTTCACTGATTTCTCTCTGTTCATGGTTAACATAGACCAGATGGTTTGTCCAATAGGTAAGAGCCAGAGCCATATTGACACCGGCTTCTCCCGAGCCCAGCACTATTGTCCGTTTGCCCTGGATCTCATAACCATCGCAATCCGGACACACATAGATGGTCAAACCCAGGCACTGTTCAAGGTGGGGAAGCGGCGGAAACCTGTCCAACACGCCTGTGGCTAACAGCAGAGTTTGGCTTGTGTAATCTGAATCAGCATTATCCTTTAGCTTAACCGTGAAACCATTCTGATTTTTAGTTAGCTCAACCACTTCATCATCGAGAAATTGAACACCCAGCTTTTCAGCTTGCTGTCTTCCCAATTTGCGCAACTCATCCCCCGATACACCCTCCGGCCATCCCAATAAATTGTGATAACTCCGGCATAACGTAGACCGCCCATATCCCGAATCAATCACCATCACCTTATGCTGGTATCTTCCCAATTGAATCGCCGCCTGCAGCCCGGCAATCCCTCCGCCAATAATGACACATTCATTATGCATGGTATGTCAATCCTTTCATTCATTGCAAAATATATTTTTTCAACATGTTGATTTGTCCAAATTTCATTATGGTTAGCTTTCCCATAGTTTGTTGATTGCTATCCAAAAAATGCATAATAAAAGAATGGGATTACGCCAAAAACAATTAAAAATTTAG
>DASWUO010000351.1:0-5958 GCA_036401615.1 Bacilli bacterium
GAGATATTCTTGAATGGTTATCTTAAGCGCGCCTCCATTGGACAGCGGAAATATGTTCTGCACACTGCCTTTGCCATAAGTTAGTGTTCCAACAACTTTGGCCAAATTATAATCCTGCAAGAAGCCTGTTAACACTTCAGAGGCGCTGGCACTATTCCCGTTCACCAAGACCACAATGGGAATGGTCAGCGGCGTGCCCCCTATCACCTTCACAGGATTATCAATCGAATCGCGATCCTTCGTATGAATAAGAGTTCCTTCTTTTATAAAATGTTTTGCCATATTTGCTGTTGTATCCAGATACCCCCCGGGATTATCCCGAAGATCTACAACCAACGAATTCATACCGGATTTCTTCATTTCTTCAAGCTGTGCTGTAAAAGCTTCGTCCGCATCGCTGGAAAAGCTTGAAATTCGAATATATCCTGTTCCTTCTGAAAAAGTTTTATTAGTTACGTTCGGAATAGTGATCTTTTGACGTTTCATGGTAAAGGTTATGGATTTCTGCTCTCTTGCGATAGTAACTTTTACGGTGGTGCCGGCCGGTCCGGAAATCATGCTCACCAATTCTGTTATCGTTTTGCCCTTCATGAGGACGCCATCAGCAGAAATAATATAATCGCCTTTTAAGATTCCCGCCAATTGCGCAGGAGAGTTTGGAAATACCTCGGCGACATAGAAACCGGACCCATCTTCTCCGACCCGAATGCCCACACCTACATAGTTCCGTTCCAATGAGTCTGCAAAGGCTTCCCATTCATTTTTGTTAAAATACTGTGTATAAGGGTCATCCAGGGCGCTCAACATCCCCTCAATTGCCGCATCCGCAAGCTTGCTTTCACTGATCCCGCTAACGTGGTTATTCTTGATAAGCCCAAAGATTTCATCGACTTCAACATGGCTGCTGATAGTGTCTGCCGCTGTAACGGTATAGGGTAAGATCAATAATGAGACCAATACGACTGAAAGGGTAAAATACGAAATAAATTTTTTGATTTTGTTATTGATCAGCTTAATCATTTGTACGTCACCTGCCTTAAAATTTTATTTAATCAGTAATTTTCTTCTTTAGTTCATATATGAAGCTCATGGCTTGGAGCGGGGTCATATTCAGCAGGTCAACGGATTTTACTTGTTCAATGATTTGTTCTGTGCGGGGATCGGCTTTCTTCTGCTGCTTCTTTGAAAGCTTGTCCTGTTCTTCAAACATACTCAGCTGTACGAAGGCGGCTGTTTCAGCTTGAGTGTTCTGGATCGCCACCCGGGCTTCGAACTCATTCAACAAGGTATAGGCTCTCTCAATAATAGAGTCGGGTACCCCGGCAATCCTCGCGCAATAAATTCCATAGCTTGTACTGGCAGCACCTTTAACAAGCTTTCTTAGAAAGGTGACCTGTTCTCCGCTTTCTTTAACGGCCATACAATAATTGCGTAAATGGAGCAAGCTTTCTTCTAAGTGGGCTAATTCATGAAAATGGGTGGAAACCAGTGTTTTGCAACCGATCTGGGAATGCAAGAACTCTATTACAGCTTGGGCAATAGACATCCCTTCACTAGTTGAAGTGCCCCTGCCTAATTCATCGATGATGACAAGACTGCGTTTTGTCGCTTTCTCCGTCATCACTTGAATATCCATCATTTCTACCATGAAGGTACTTTGTCCGCTTATAAGATCATCTGCAGCACCAATTCTCGTAAATACCCGATCAAGGAGCGGAACTATGGCGGATTTAGCAGGGACCAAGCATCCCATTTGGGCCATGATACAAATCAACGCCACCTGCCGCATATAGGTGCTCTTCCCAGCCATGTTAGGCCCGGTGATCAGCAGCATCCTTCCATCGCTTGCGCTAATCATACTGTCATTAGCAATGTAGCTGCCTTGCTTCATAACTTCCTCAACCACAGGGTGCCGACCGGCCTCAATCATAAGGTCATATCCTTCTGTAACTTGAGGTAAACTGTAACGATTGGCCGCACTCACCGTGGCAAGGGATTGGTATACATCCATAACAGCAATGATTTCGGCAAGCTTCTGCAATCGGCTCATCTGTGAGGCAATGACATTGCGCAGCTCCGAAAACAATTCGTATTCAATATCCACCATCTTCTCTTGAGCTTCAAGAATGAGGGTTTCCTTTTCCTTCAGCTCTGGAGTAATATATCTTTCGGCATTAGCAAGTGTTTGGCGCCTTTCATACCGATCTGCCGACAAAGTACCAATATGGGCTTTAGTCACTTCTATGTAATACCCGAAGACTCTATTAAAACCGATTTTCAGAGATTTGATGCCTGTTGCTTCCCGTTCTTTCATCTCCAACTCGGCAATCCATTGTTTACCGTTGATATTGGCTTCACGCAATTGATCCAAATATTCATGATATCCCGGTTTGATCATACCTCCGTCCTTCACAGAAACCGGCGGCTCATCCAATATAGCATTATCAATATGCTCCAGGATATCGGCACAACTATCGATATTCTGAACAAGCTGCGTGAGTGTAGCGGATTTAGAGGCGAAACATATTTGAACCAACTGGGGAACTTGAAGCAATGATGTTTTCAAGGCGATAAGATCACGGGCGTTGGCGTTTCCAAAGGCAATTCGCCCCACAAGACGCTCAAGATCGTACACTTCCTTTAACTGTTGTCTTATTTCCTCCCTGGTGATTAGTTGATGATAAAGCATGTTAACGGCTTCTAACCGTACTTCAATCGCTGCCTTATTCATCAGGGGCTTCTCGATCCATCTGCGGAGCATTCTGCTGCCCATAGACGTCATGCTGCGATCCAAGAGCCATAACAATGACCCTTTCTTAGCCTTGTCTCTTACTGTTTCTGTAAGCTCAAGATTCTTCCGGGTTAATAAATCCAACGTCATGAACTGCTGCTGTTCATAAACCCGAATCTTATTAAGGTGGGATAAGGCTCTTTTCTGGGTAACATTAAGGTACGACAACAGCAAGGATATGCTTTGAAGGCTGGCTTCACTTAAATCTTTCAGATCTGCTGAGGCAAATTGTTTCTTCATCAAGCTGTCATTGTCCTGTTGCCATGCCGTACACAAAGCAGGACGTGACCATTGGGCGGCATCCTGCTGCAAACTTGTAAGCAAACTTGGAGAGCCTATAATTTCGGAAGGAATATACACATTAACTTCATCCGTCAGTAAGGCCAGTGAATTCTTAATTGTCGTAACATAAAACTCGCCTGTAGCAAGGTCGCAAGCTGTTAAACCATAACAAAGTCCTTTCTCGGCGAGACAAACAATAAAATTGTTGCCGCTCTTCTCACCCGCCGCTTTGCCGTCCATCACCGTACCCGGTGTGATAATTCGGACAATTTCCCTGCGCACAATTCCTTTGGCATCCGCAGGATCTTCTACCTGATCGCATATGGCTACTTTAAAGCCTTGTTCGATTAATCGGGATATGTAATTATCCGCTGCATGGTAAGGTACGCCGCACATGGGGATTTTATCTTCCACCCCGCCCCCGCGGCCAGTTAAAGTAATTTCCAAAGCTTGGGAGCCTTTAATCGCATCTTCAAAAAACATTTCATAAAAATCACCTAAGCGAAAAAATAAAATAGCATCCGGCACTTCAGCCTTTACCGCTAAATATTGTTCAATCATTGGAGTATATTGCGCCATCTGAACCTATTAAACCTCCCAAACCAAGCAATTAAACTTAAGTAACTTAAACTCGCTCTATTATATCACGAAATGTCGGTTTGTTCTTAATTTCATCAGTATAAGGCTTAATCTTCCAAACCCTTCGGAAATCTCTTTGCTCATCCCATCTTTGCTGTTCCGTCATTTGCTTGCGTAAGGGCTCCAAATAATGAATATAGTGCTTATATGCACTTAATTTTTCCAAATCCACCCATATAATATTAATGACATTAACTAAAAAATCGTTTTTTCTCAATGGATCTGTTTGCTCTTCCGGTTCAACCTTCTCTATATTAAAGTAGGCTGCCAATACACGTTCGTCCTCCAACGGCCTCCTTCTTAATTGCCGATAATGTTCAGCAATAACAAGAGTTAAGGCAATAACCCCCTTGGTTATTCGCGGTGAAACAAGCCAGCTTGGAAGGGTACGATACTCGAATCCACCGTGAGGCTGCCTTCGAAAATCACCTAAAGCGCCAAATCCCGGCCTCCTTAATCGAGTTGTGCTGTCTTCAATTAACGTAAGCGGCAGCGCCAAATAATTATCCAGCACCCGAAGCAGCTCGCTGTTTAACCAGATGTTACTTAAATGTAGATGCCCTCCAAGAGGAAAACCTTTTACCGGCATGCCTCCTGCATTCCATTTCAAGCTGGTATCGGTGATTTTCCCTGCAGCCATATGCATGGTATTTATTAGATTAGTGACCAATTGCCTTGGGTCAGGACTTGGTTCCGGCCTAAGCTCGACCAACGGATAGATCACCCGGCGGTTCCCGATATGGATCGCATCCGATCCTACTTGTCCCTTGCGTTTTAGAAATTTGGAGGCAGGAACCACCTTTCCATCCGTTCCCCGCAGGATAAATTCAGGATCCATCCCCATCATGACCTGTTGTTTGTTTGTTAATTCTGTTCTTATCTCCATATCAAAATCATGGATAGCTTTAGCAAACAGCTGTGCCAGCGGTTTAGTCAGTTTGGGTTGAGGATTTACATCAACTGAGATTGTTTGTCCACTCGCATTCAATCTAATTTTTACTATGCCAAAATCCAAACCAAGACAATATACGGCTCTAATGGCATCACTTATGATTTTCTTCACTGTCTTACTTACATCCTCCAAACCAATCCCCCTGTAAACGGATTTCAGGTTTGATTGCGAGGACAGCAACAATCCCTTAGTCTCGCAAACATACAGGGCGATTGCTCTTAGATGAAACACCGGAACGATGTATTTACTGCCTACGAAGGTATCCATCTTCCCCGCCCTTTGCGAACTATCTAAAAGCAGTCCGTTTCTAACAAAAGTTTGTCTAACATAAGATTTATCTTGTACTTTTACCAACATTTCGGGACGGTTTAGAATAAACCCCGGATAACCGTTTAAGTTTTCCGAATCCGCGAAGTTCCCCTTCCAATGAATAATGGCGTCATAAGCACCCTCCGAGGGAGTAACCGTCCCATAGGAGATAAACAAACCTTCGAGTAGATTAGTCAGTTTAGGATCAGGAGAATGTAGAAAGACCGAGCTCAACAGAATACCCCCTTTGCATAAAGTCGCCCTACAACAAAGAAAAGAGGGCTAAACACCCTCTTCCACAAATCGAGATGGAGCATACACTAAATTAATTAATCGATCTCGTCGTCCAACAAATCCGGATCCAGATGATCGAACTCGCCGTCATCCTCATTATCGTCAAAACCAATATCTTTCTCGCCAAAATCATCACAGCCGCCTTGGCAAACAACAATACAAACCTTGGTCTCTGCTACCATTTCCACTTGAAACTCCCGTTCAACCCTAATCACTACGCTGTTCCCAGCAGCGGAGACAGTAGCTTCCACGCAATTCGGTTCCTGTGTTGCATCAGCGGTAACCTCTTCCGTAGATGCCCTGTGTTTCGGATCCACATAAGACAAGGGTACAAGTTCAACGTAGGACACGGTTTCCTTAGCCACATCCGTTTTAGAATTCTTGTCGTATGAATACCAAATGTTAATATCGTAAGTACCTACTACTTCAATGCCGTTACTTGCCTTAGCCGCTTCATATTGATGATTGATAATCCACGCCCCTAGTATGCTGGTTGGATTATTAGGCGGAGTTACGGTATGAGTAACCTGAGAGAACCTACGACCCTTACCGCAGACTGCTTTAGTAATAATCTCTCTGCACTCTAAATCTTTTTCTGCAATTGACATCCTTTTACCTCCTCCATACATCATTCAATTAAATTGTATGCAGGACATTCGTCTAGGGTGACAAAAACTTTTAAAAAGATTCG
>DASWUO010000352.1:0-4225 GCA_036401615.1 Bacilli bacterium
ATGGTGTATGACCGAAATGGACTTAAACAATATTCTTATTGGAAGCTGCAAAGCAAACCCCATGAAGATAACTTGGAAGCAACGGCAACCAAGGTTCGGGAGCTGCTGCGGGACACCGTTGAACGCCAGCTTGTGTCCGATGTGCCGCTCGGATCCTTGTTATCCGGCGGGCTTGATTCGAGTGCGTTGACTGCTATTGCCGCCGACTTCTACAAAAGGACAGGTCAGCCGCCAATCCAAACCTTTTCTGTCGATTATGCAGATAACCATAAACATTTCCAAGCCAATGATTTTCAGCCGGATGCGGATGCCCCTTGGATCAAGAAAGTAAGCGATTATCTAGGAGCAGAACATAAATATATTGAGTTTGATACACCGGAGCTGGTCGATGCCCTCCAAACCGTGGTGTTTGCCCGGGATATGCCCGGAATGGCTGATGTGGATGCTTCGCTTTTTTTATTCTGCCGGGAGATTAAGAAGGATGTGACGGTAGCGATCTCCGGAGAAGCGGCCGATGAAATATTCGGCGGTTATCCCTGGTTTCACCGGGAAGAATCACTGAATGCCCATACCTTCCCGTGGGCTCTCTCCTCCAAAAACCGCACAAATCTGCTCTCCCCGGAACTTATCGATATGATCCAGCCGGAGCAATACTTGGCAGGCCGTTATGAAGAAGCCCTAAACGAAGTTCCCCGTCTTCAGGGCGAGGAGGCCAAAGCCTCGCGAATGCGGGAAATGTCTTATCTCAACATCACCCGTTTTATGCCTACCCTTCTGGATCGCAAGGACCGTATGAGCATGGCCGTTGGTTTGGAGGTGCGTGTGCCTTTCTGTGATCATCGGTTGATCGATTACGTGTGGAACATTCCCTGGGAGATCAAGTCGGCGGATAATCGGGAGAAGGGAATCCTGCGCCGCGCGCTTAAGGGGATACTCCCTGCGGACGTCATAACACGCAAAAAAAGCCCCTACCCCAAAACCCATAATCCTAATTATCTGGCAGCGGTTAAGGCTTGGGTAGTGAATATATTGGACGATCCGGCTTCCCCGATATTACCGTTTATTAACAAACAACATCTGCGCGACCTGGCGGAATCGGATGCATCCTCATTTAACACACCCTGGTTTGGCCAGCTCATGACCGGTCCGCAATTGTTCGCTTATATCGGCCAAGTGGATACGTGGTTGAAGAAATATCAGGTAACCGTTAAACCGTAGTACGCATATCCTTATAGAAAAAGATCAAGCCCCGCTACCCAAAGGCATTCATCAATTGTTTCATTGCATCGGCGCGATGGCTGATTTCATTCTTCTGCTCCGTGGACAGCTCAGCCATCGTTCGACCATACTGCGGCAGGTAGAATAACGGGTCATACCCAAATCCCTGCTGCCCCCGGGGTTCATTGACGATATATCCCGGACACTCCCCTTGTACACTAATCAATTGCTCGGTTTGAGGGTTAAATAAAACTAGGGCGCATACAAATTGGGCGGCACTAAGCAGCCCCCGGTTAAGCATAAAGCCGTCTAATTGGGGTTTGTATCCCGCGGCCGCCCGCAATAACAATTCGTCCAGCAGCTTCTGGTTATTCTTGGCGGCATTTGTCGGTTCCCCTGCATATCTTGCGGAGTATATACCGGGCGCCCCGTTAAGTGCATTTACACATAAACCGGAATCATCCGCAAGAACAGGGATATTTAATTGAAGCGCTATGGTTTTGGCTTTCTTCACTGCATTTTCAATAAAGGTGTTGCCGTCTTCTTCGACCTCAGCAAGATTGGGAAAATCGAGCAGGCTTAGCACTTCTTTGTGAAGCGGCTTAAACAAAGCAGTGAACTCCTTGACCTTTCCCGGATTATGGGTGGCAACTACAACAGAATTCCCTTGCAAAATCATCTCATTTATCTCCTATGCGGCTGCTTATCAACGAACCCAAAACACTCTTCTGTATATCAATCAGAGAATGAATGCCCTCTTCCGAGAGAAGCAGCATCTCGTTTAATTGTTCTTTCGAGAAAGGAGACTCTTCCCCAGTTCCCTGAACCTCGACAAATTGGCCCAGGCTTGTCATAACTACATTCATATCCACTTGCGCTTTGGAATCCTCTTCATAATTCAAATCAACCACCACTTGATTCTGAATGACTCCCACACTAACTGAAGCGAGAAAGTTGGTAATAGGGAACTTGCTCATGCGTTGTTCCTGGACAAGCTTGTTGAAGGCAAGAGCCATAGCCACAAAGCCGCCTGTGATGGAAGTGGTACGAGTCCCTCCGTCTGCTTGTATCACATCGCAGTCAATGGTCAGGGTACGCTCCCCCATCGCCTGCAGGTTCACAACAGAACGAAGCGCCCTGCCGATTAACCGTTGAATTTCCATCGTTCTGCCGCCTAATTTCCCTTTGGCCGCTTCCCGTTGGTTGCGAACATGGGTAGCCCTAGGCAGCATGGAATACTCAGCCGTAATCCACCCTTTACCCTGGCCTTTCATAAAGGGTGGCACCCGATCCTCCACGGAAGCCGTGCAAATCACTTTGGTTTCCCCTACCTCAATCAACACCGAGCCCTCAGCATATTTATTGTAATTGGTTGTAATTGTAACGGGTCTAATTGCGTTTGGTTCTCGTCCATCTGCTCTCAAAATTTCATTGGCCTCCTAAGCAAACTATCTTCGTAAGCGTGTGCTGTATTTAGTTATATTTTACATTCTATCAAAGCTGGACAATAAAAGCATCTTTACCGGATCATTAGAAAAAGTACCTGTTGCCACATGTTGTTATGGCTTCGGGCACTTTCTCTTGTTCCACAATATAATGACTAAAGCTTATAAGGGTTGATATGGGTCGGACGGGTGACCGGATTGGTGTAGCTGCGGTTATCGGTGCCGCTGACTTCGGCTATGCCCTCTACCATCAACTGAACCTTGGAAATGCCGGTATTCTCCGTCAAGGACAGAATGATCGAATCCAACGCTTCGATAGGTGTCTTATGATCTTGATCACGAATAGCATCGCTTAAGTTAACTGTGATGATCTTATCCGTTTTATTAACAGTCAGAACCTCCACATCGGGCAGCATGACGCTTACCAGCTTGCTTTCCGGCAGCGGCCCTTTAATTAATTCTTGCAGCGCCGCTGTGGCAATATCGTCTGTCCTCGGGATCATGCGTGTTACAGGAACGTAATATTGGAATTGATCAGCAGCTTGATTCAAGAAGTATAGCGTGACGGGAGTAGATTGGCTTAAATCCACGTTATCAAATTGTTCGATATTGATGCCCATTCGGCGGGAAAGCGGTTCGTCCAGAGGGGTTTCATCACCCGGCATTTCTTGCAGTATCTGGCCTTCCACTCTTAGTTGAACCGTATCTATGGTAGGAAAACTGGTTAACGTCCAAGTAATGGCTTCTAAAATCCGGCGTTCATCCTCCACGTTATAATCCGTAAATTCTTTGGAGAAATCGACGATAGCCAGTTTATCCTTGCGAACGTTTATCTCCTTGACTTGCGTTCCTTTAGGCAGCAGCGCAGTGAACCCTTCCGGCAGCATCCCGGCAGCAGGCCCGCCGTCAACCATGTATTCCAGAGACCTTTTAGCCAAACTGACGGTTTTGGGAATATCCAAAGTCAGCGGCGCCGTGAACCCCATGGCATCCTTGAAGAATAAAGTGACTTGCATCTGTTCAACAGCTTCATCTACTGAAACCGGCGTGAGGTTTTCTACATCAGCGGCCGCTTCAGCCCCGTTCTGCGGTGGATCGATCTGTCCATTGGCGTCCTTCGAATCTCCGGCGTTATAGAGGCCGCAACCTGCTGTAACCAGCGGGATGGCAAGGATCATGGCGAAGATGCCGCATCGAATCCATTTGTGTAATTTCATTGGTTCTTCCTCCTTAGGGTTTTGTACTACTATGTATACGAGCCATTCGGTAATTTATAACTACTTTTTGTCCAAAAACAAGAACAAGCTTTTTATATTTTATGAAATGGGTCAAATAAGGACAGAATAGGAGGATCAAAAGTCGAAAAACCTTAGGGGGAGAAATAAGATGGAGTACAGCTTAGACAGCCGTGTGGTAGAGGAAGCTACCAAGGAGTGGTTGGAACAGAGAGGCGTGACGAATGCGGATATCGCCCACCTCGTGTTCCTGCTGCAGAAGGATTATTATTCGGATATTACGATGGAAGAGTGTATTCATAGTGTGGAGCGGGTTTTGTCCAAAAG
>DASWUO010000353.1:0-2880 GCA_036401615.1 Bacilli bacterium
TCTTTGGTATGGATGTTTTTTGCAGGATGCCGGGGAAACAACCATGAGACGGCACCTGCAGATGAAACAAAAGCGCCTGCTTCGGAAGCCCCTGGCAAAGTGTCTCAAGAAACGGTAGCGGACACTTCTAAAACAGTCAAGTTGAAGATGTTTATGCTCGGCGACAGCCCGAAGGATACACAGCTTGTCTACAACGAGATCAACAAAAAACTTAAGAAAGACATTAATGCAATGGTAGAACTGGAGTTTATCCCTTGGGCCGATGTGTTGACAAAAATCCCGTTGATCCTTTCCTCTGGAGAAGATTATGATGTGATAAGTACGGCTAATTGGAACGGCTATTTTAATCATGCCAGGAATGGAGCATTTAGAGAACTCACAAACGATGACTTACTAAAGTATGCTCCGAAAACGGCAGCAAACTCGAGTCAGGAAGTGTTTGACTCTGCTATGGTGGATGGGAAATTATATGCTTTGCCAATGAATTATCACGAAACTACGATTCATGGTTATCTTGTTCGCGGGGATCTGATGAAAAAGTATCATATCCCGGATATCAGAACCGTGGATGACTTTGGAGTTTACCTGGATGCCGTAATGAATAATGAGAAAGACATGGTTCCATGGGATACTAATAATAATGCGCCGTTTATCATAGAAGAGCTAACTCGGCCGTATGATATTTACAATCCTGATTACGGTATTCTGGGTTTGAATATCGGTGATCTTAAGCCGAAATTGTCTTACCTATTTGATTCCCCGCATGCCGTTGAATTGATTAAGAAAATGCAGGGCTGGAATCTTAAAGGCTACTGGAGGAAAGGCGCTTTAGTCAGTAAAATTTCAGATATAGATTCATTCAAGAATGGCAAAAGCGCGGCTTCGTTTAACAACCTGATTAATGCAAACTCAGCATACGAATCTCTGAAAGCAACCCATCCTGAGTGGGATGTCCGATTCTACCCTTGTAATCCGAAACATGCTTATCTCGCTAATCCGTATATCAACAATGGCAATGCTATTAATGCCAAATCGAAAAATCCCGAAAGAGCTTTAATGATGCTTGATCTTTTCAGGAATAACAGAGAATATAACCTTCTAACCACTTACGGGATTAGAGGCAAGCATTTCGACATTTCAGGGGAGAACAAATTGATCTCTTTGCCTGATAGCGCAAACTTTCCGCCAAGCGGCGCGTCCCCCTGGGGTTGGAGGGAAGATCGTTTTTATCTTTATCCAGCCAACGGGTTGTCCAATTACGATACGGTTTCGAAAAATGCAGCAATGCAGCAGGCGAAAACCAACATTCGAAATTTTACTCCAGATCGAACCAACATCAAAAGTAATGATGCAGCCGTGACTGATATCATCAATCAATATTTAAATCCACTGTACTTCGGAATTGTAAAAGAGACTGTGGAACAAGACCTTCAAACAGTGAAGGAGAAGATGAATACAGCCGGTCTCGACATCATCATACAAGAAGTTCAAAAACAATTGGATGCTTTCAAGGTGATTTTAAATTAGGTTTCTAGTTTTCGGAGGGAGTAAATAGATTGAAGCCATTATATGAAAAGTTTTTGGAGCCGGGCATGGAATATCGGGGAAAACCTTTTTGGTCTTGGAATGGAACACTGGAGAAAGAAGAGCTTTTAAGACAAATCTACGTTTTTAAAGAGATGGGATTTGGCGGATTTTTTATGCATTCGAGGACTGGGCTGGTGACAGAATATCTTGGTGAAGAATGGTTTGATTTGATCAATGCCTGCGCAGAAGAAGCTGAAAAGCTGGGTATGGAAGCATGGTTGTACGATGAGGACCGGTGGCCAAGCGGGACGGCCGGGGGGATGGTAACTCAAGAGCCGAAATATAGAATGAAATTTATCAAGCTTAAGGTGATACCTGAGGATGAGTTTAGCAGGGAGGAGGATTTCCTTGCCGCATTTTCCTGCAGGCTTGAGGGATTGGCCTTCTACGATTGCAAGCAGTTGGACCGTCAACCATTGTCTATTGATGATCAAGCTGGGGTTGACGAATTCGGCAAACCTCCGGCAGGGAAACAAATTCTCGTCTTTACCATCGTTGAGATGGCCAAAGAAAGCTTCTATAATGGTTATACTTACGTGGATACACTTAACCGTGAAGCTACAGACACATTTCTCAATTTAACCCACGAAAAATACAAGCAAGCTTGCGGAGATAAATTCGGGAAATCGATTAAAGGTATTTTTACGGATGAACCGCATCGCGGCACACTCTTGGACGGATTCGGCATTTCTAATGAAGATAAAGCATGGCATGCCCCGTGGACTTATACCTTATTCGACAGCTTTAAGGCCAAATATGGTTATGATCTTCTCCCGCGGCTGCCGGAATTGTTTCTTCAGCATGAGGGCAGGTTGGTTTCCCAAGTAAAATGGCACTATGTCGAGCTGCTGCAGGAAATGTTTTTAGAGAATTTTGCCAAGCCGATGAATGAATGGTGCAAAGCTAACCATCTGATCTTAACGGGGCATATTCTTCATGAGGATAATCTTACCGCGCAAACGGCGATGTCCGGTTCGGTTATGCGGTGTTATGAACATATGGAATATCCGGGAATCGATGTATTAACTGAGGGGAACAACAATTATTGGATTGCTAAGCAGCTGCAGTCCGCCGCCCGGCAGTTGGACAAGAGATGGCTGCTTTCGGAATTGTACGGCTGTACAGGCTGGCAGATGCCCTTGGAAGCGCACAAATCGGTCGGGGATTGGCAGGCTCTTTTTGGTATTAATTTACGCTGTCATCATTTATCGTGGTATACCATGGAAGGAGAATCCAAGCGCGATTATCCTGCAAGTATTTCGCATCAATCCACGTGGTGGAAGGATTACAGTT
>DASWUO010000354.1:0-10295 GCA_036401615.1 Bacilli bacterium
GAACTTATAAATGCGGACCCGGAAACTTGTATAATTGTACCCCATGGTACGCAACATATACCGGAACTTTATCTAAAACGGTTTCCGTGTGGCAGTCCAATTGGGTTACGACCAACCATTATACGGGTTACTACAGTGGAACCATATATCAGAGTGTGAGACAGCCTTACAGCAATACATTTTTTCGAACCCCATCAGATAAATACTTGGTTTACATCGCCGATAATACCATTTCTCAGCTGTCGGATTTGCAGAATGTCATAAATAATAACAGCGGAAAACTGATCTTAATCGGTCAGAATGCAATAAAAGCACAAATCGCCCATGATCATTTTATCTTAAATAATAAAACAGCAGATTTGCTGACGGAGGAGGTGATCCAGTATATTCTTCAGTCGAATCCGCCGGTTGCCCAAGTTTACAGTCTTATCAATACACCTGTTACTACCTTAACTGCTGAAACCGATTTTGATAACGATCCGATGCAATCCAACCAGATGCTGGTTTATCAGGATGCGAACTATTTTGATAACACACAAGGTCTAATGTCCTCTACCACCAACAGTTACGAAACTTCAATATGGAAGACTTACAGCACACCTTTTATCCCTTCGAAACCGGGAAAATATTCAATGCTGCGCAGAATCAAGGATGCCCCTTCAGCGGATCCGAATTTTGCCGATTATGCGTATTGGTCGAATGAATCGCAAGTCGATATCATCGTCCATAGAAAGCCCATTGCCGACGTAATTCTGGATTATGATTATGATGTCAGCCAGAACAATTACCTGACCGCCTGGGTCGATAACTCTTATGACCTCGACCATAATATTACAAGGGCAGCGACCGATAAGGGGATTATAGCCCGGGCCTTAAGTTTGTACAATCAGACAACGGGCGTAACCATGCACATGATCCCTGCGAGGCTCTATCCGGGTACATATATGCTCACTTACGCGGCCAAGGATATCGAAGGGGCATGGTCGGACACAATAACGAAAAGCTTTACCTTATCATCTACACCTCCGGTTCAATTTACGGCTCGTGCCCGGACCGAGTTAAGCCAATTCTCCATGTCCAGCGTACCAGCCAGTGAACATTTGCTCGCCTATAGCCTGTGGACCCGCTATCCATATGCCGTCTCGCTGCAGTTTACTCTAGGCTCAAACATACAAACCGTTCCTTATTACACGGGGACAAAAAGCGGAAACGACATCTCTTGGCTCAACAAAATCATAACCATTCCTGCTGCAACAGTAGACGGAAATTATCAGCTTCGCGTTGATGCGGTTGGGTCCGGCGGTGGAAGCTCTTATTTAACCTTCCCTGTGACGGTGTTTACTCCTATAAATCTTGTGGGATTTGTAACAGATGCAGGCGGTGCCGGTTTGCAGAATGGATCCTCGGGCTATCCGGAGCTGGTGGTCAATGAAGCTTATATGATAAAAGCAACGACAAGCAAATACCCATCGAATGTGACGGTAAATGTATTTAAAGGGTCGGTATCAGCAAATAATCAGACTCTGGTTGGAACGATTAACGGTATCAGCAAGAATTGGAGCCGATCCTGTACAATTCCGGCTATGGCAGATGGGAACTACACTTTTGAGTGGACAGCGACAACACCAAGCGGCAAAAACCATGTATTTTCGAAAATATACAGGGTCATTAACAACAGGCCACCCGCGGTCGAATTTGATTGGTCGCCCAAGCCGGTCTGGGAGGGGGATTTAGTAACGCTGGTGAACCAATCCAATGATCCGGATGTGGACCTTCTGACTTATAAGTGGGAGATTACCGCGCCCAATGGAGTGAAATCTACTACTGCCGCAATAAATACTACTAAGGTCTTTAACCAAGTTGGCCAATATGTGGTGAAGCTTGAAGTCTCTGATGGAACATATACCGTCAGTAAAGTGAAATCAATCACATCAACGGCACTCACTATCAACTCAACGGTTAACTATACATTTCAATGGTTATTGAACCACCAAGGGAGTGGCCATAATACGACTGTAGTACCGAAGGATTTTTATTCTGGAGAAATCTTTGTAGCAGGGACAGTGACTTCCCCGTCACAGGTTCAGGAGGTTAAGGCGTGGATCGATACGGTGGGTATAGATGGGTTGGACATCTATGAGTCAGTAGAGCTTACTCCGGTAAATAGTTCTTCTATTAATTACTCAGGTGAGTTGTTTGACACCCGGTTTATGTCTATAACCCAAGGCCTGCCTGCGGGACTGCAGCAAGTTCACTTTCAAGTACGTTACAGCAATGGTGTGGTAAAAGAGCAGATAGTACCCGTTAATATCATCGGTAATGTGAATCAGGCCATAGGTGTTCATCGTCGACAGTAGAATTTTTTAGAAAATTATATAAAATTGGCTGGGGAACTAGGAATCGAACCTAGGGTGACGGAGTCAAAGTCCGTTGCCTTACCGCTTGGCCATTCCCCAATCCTTGACTTATTATGGTACAGCGGATTCACTTTTATTCCCATGCAAGAAAATAATTTAGATCTATGTGGACAAAAGTTATCCACAGGACCTGTGGATAGTGTGGGTAACCCGATTATTAGTATAAGGTATCTCATGTCAGATTGTTAAGAAACAATGAATATGTTTTTCAGGCATTTTGTGAACTATGGGGGTAAGTCCAACTTGTCCATTACGTATGGATCATCTTGATGTGGATAACACTAAATCAGATGGAGGTGCGGAAGATGTTTACCAAAACAGGTGTCATGATAACTTTATTTATAGCAATCACGCTGCTGGCCCTAAATGAACAAACCTTTTCTAAGATAGCTAACCAACCTGACACCACCATAACCATCGTCTCCATTCCGTCCTTATCGTTTGAAGATTTAGAGTATTTTATGAAGGGACCGTTCCCGAATATTCAATTTTTATTGCAAAATAGCGCCATCGGGGCGATGAACACAAGAACTCCGATCAGAGGGGCTGAACATAGTTATCTTTCTTTGGGAGCAGGTGCGACAGCGCTCAGTGAGGTTTCGATTCAAGCCTTAAACCGCAATGAATTTAAGGAAGGACACTCTTCCACAGAATGGTATGAACGTTACCAGGGAAAGGATCCGCTGCACGCCGAAGTATTGGTCCCGGAAATTGCCGCAATCCGCGATCTTAATGAATCCCGATCCAATGGGGCACATGTAGGATTGCTTGGAGAAACACTTCGCCGCAATGGAGTTTCAATTTCTGTCTATGGCAACGCCGACACAGGCCGGGGTAGAGAGTCATTCATGCCAACGATGAAACGTTATGCGCCTTTCATGCTGATGGACGAACAAGGCCGTATAGTACGGGGGGATGTGGGTACCCGAACTTTAATATCGTCCGCACGGCATCCTTATAACGTCAGGACAAATTATGATTACCTGTTCAAACGCTGGGGAGAAGCGTCAGGAAAGTCAGTTGTACTTCTTGAACTGGGAGATTGGGATCGGCTTTATGCTGAGAAGAACATGTATACCCATGAAAAATTTATGGGAATAAAACAGTTAATAGCTTCTGAGATGGATCAATTTATGGGGAGAATTCTAGAACAGACGAGGAACCCGATTCATTCAGGCCAAGGCAATCCGGAAAACACCCTATGGATCCTGTCTCCTATAGTAAACAGCGGGGCCATGATGAATAAATCGCTGCTGGTTCCGGTACTTTTGTTCCAAAAAGATATAAAACAAGGGCTGCTGACTTCAACCTCGACAAGAAGAGCGGGTATAATTGCGAATCATGATATAGCGCCTTCAGTGCTGAATGGGCTGCAGATTGAGACTCCAGCCGAAATGATTGGATTGCCCCTAAGTTGGGAGCCTGAGGAGGCCGCGTTTAGGAAGTTATCGGCAAAGTTGCGAACGATTCAAAGCGTATATATATTAAGGCCAATCTTGTTATATTCTTTTGTTATTTATGAAGTTGCCGTATTGCTGGTCAGTCTATCATTTGTGTTAATAAATTGGGTGCCGGGTTTGAAATGGATGGGGCTTCCTCTCTATTCCCTTCTTGCTGCCCCTTTCCTTATGTTGTGGATGGGATTGATCGCGGAGGCAGGAATTGCTGTGATGTCTGTCTTTTTCATTATCGCCTTATTTGCAATTGCATGGTGGTTAAACCGAAAATCATTATTCTTTTCCTTGAGTCTGATTGGCTTAGTCAGCGGAGGAATGATTGTGCTAGACGGGCTGACCGGTGCGCGGGCTATAAAAAGCTCGATTCTCGGTTACGATCCGATGATTGGAGCCCGATATTATGGCATTGGGAATGAATATATGGGGGTGTTGATTGGCTCCCTGATCTTGGGGATTTCCGTGTTCCTTCAGGTTTGGGTTTGGAAGTACAAGAAGCGCGTGCCTGTATGGTTAACATGGTTAATCAGTTCTCTGCTGCTGGGTGTAATTTACTATATGGCGGCTCCGAACTTAGGGGCGGATGCGGGCGGGGCCATAACCGCTGCTGTAGCTTTTGGTATGTTGGTGGTGCGTATTTCTGGAGGAAGACGGATGCGGGAAATTCGGTGGACTTATTTAATTGGGATTTTGTGTGCGCTTTTTCTAGGTGTTTTTGTTGGGTTGTGGATTTTGAATACCCTTGTGTTTCAAGGGGCTGGCGGACAAAGTCATGTAGGCAGGGCTATGGGGCAATTGATGGAGGGACGGTGGGATGTCATTGGCAGAATGATTGTCCGCAAATTAGAAATGAACTGGCATCTTATGGGTGTTTCCTCCTGGAGCAAGGTGCTGCTGAGCAGTCTGTTTGTAATAACGGTGATTGTTTTGCGGCCACGGGGCATCTTCCGGGAATGGCAAGAGAGATATCCCCTGGTCATGTTTGGCTTGGCGGCCAATACTGTAGGAGCCATTACCGGATTGGCCTTCAACGATTCGGGTATTGTCGCAGCAGCAACGATGATTGTTTATGTGGCTGTGCCCATGCTGCTGCTAAAGCAACAAGGGAAGCCGGAATAGTCGGGTTAGAGTGGTGAAAGCGGGCGATTTTCGGCTCGAAAGTGACTGCAAGCGGGAATAGCCGGGTTAGAGCAGCAATGTGTTCGTCAAGGCAGGCTGTAAGCCGGAATAGTCGGGTTAGAGTAGTGAAAGCGGGCGATTTTCGGCTCGAAAGTAACTGCAAGCGGGAATAGCCGGGTTAGAGGAGCAATGTGTTCGTCAAGGCAGGCTGTAAGCCGGAATAGTCGGGTTAGAGTGGTGAAAGCGGGCGATTTTCGGCTCGAAAGTAACTGCAAGCGGGAATAGGAGACTGTCGTTAACTATTCAAAACTTCCCACTCCTCATATTTAAGCGCAAGTGAAGCTTTCTTCAGTTCGACGGACAACGTGGTTTCCTGAACCAAAACATAGTCTTGAAAAACCTTCGGTTCGGTAAGCTTTGCCTCCAAAACCGAAATGTCCGTCTCTAATTCGGCGATAGTAAGTTCCACTTGCTCTATTCGTCTCTGGCGGCTTCGTTCCTCGCTTTTTTTCTGTTTTTCTGTCTCATAATCATTGGAAGCAGGAACAGCTGCAGCGGCTTTGGATGATTTATTATCAAACTTAATGAAATCTCTTTGCCTTTGTTTCTCCGCCTCGATTTCGATAATTTCCGCTGTTTTCTCCAAATAATCATCATAATTTCCCAGGAAATGATTGGCCCCGCTGCGAGTTAATTCGACAATTCTTTCAGCCATTTTATTCAGGAAATAACGGTCATGGGAGATGAACAGCAGTGTGCCCTCATACTCCATAAGGGACGACTCAAGCACTTCCTTGCTGTATAAATCAAGATGGTTGGTCGGCTCATCGAGAATCAGAACATTTGCTTTAAGCAGCATTAATTTGGCTAAGGAAACCCGGGCCTTCTCTCCGCCGCTAAGGGCGGATATTTTCTTCAACACATCTTCCCCGCTAAACAGAAAGTTCCCCAACACTGAACGAATTCGCGCTTCCTCCATATGGGGGAAAGCATTCCACACCTCGTCCAGTACCCGGTTTTCCGGATTGATATTCGTTTGCTCCTGATCGTAATAGCCGATTCTCACATTGGCACCCCATCGGAATGTGCCTGTATTAGGCGCTAGCTGTTCAATCAACACTTTGAAAAGCGTCGACTTCCCGATACCATTGGGTCCAATCAAGGCAACCACTTCCCCGCGGGCCAGATGAAAGCTAACCTGTTCAAAGAGTGGCCTTCCAGATTGAAAAGCCACCGATAAATCTTTGGCCTGAAGCACGTCTTTCCCTGTGGGCTGCTCAATTTCGAAGGTGAAATTCGCCCGTTTCAAATCCCCTTGCGGTTTGTCGAGGCGATCCATATTCTCCAACGCTTTTCTGCGGCTCTGCGCCCTCTTGGTCGTTGAAGCCCGCACAATATTACGCTGGACAAAATCCTCCATCCGGCTGATTTCGCTTTGCTGTTTCTCAAACTGTTTCATCTGTCCTTCGTATTCAGCTGCTTTGGTGTCCACATATTTGCTGTAATTGCCTGTGTACCTTCGGGAGGCGGTGCGTTCGATTTCGTAGATGGCATCAACAAGCGCATCGAGGAAATACCGGTCATGGGACACCACCAGAATACCCCCGGGGTAAGCCCGGAGATAACCTTCCAACCATGTTAGCGTTGGAATATCCAGATGGTTTGTAGGTTCGTCCAGCATAAGCAGGTCGGGAGATTGCAGCAAAATCTTGGCCAGCGCTAACCGTGTTTTCTGCCCGCCGCTTAGGGTATGGATCAGGGTGTCCGTTGGAAAGTCGGCGAATCCCATGCCATGGAGCACGCCGCGAATTTTGCCCTCCATCTCGAAGCCGCCTTGCTCCTTGAACCATTCCGACCGGGCTGAATAACGCTGCAGCAATTCTTCTACTTTTGCAGGAACCGCAATAATTAGAGGATCGGCCATAAGCCGCTCCAGCTCACGCAATTCTTTCTCCGCTTCTATGAGATGGGAGAATACCTTCAGCATTTCGTTCCAGATGGATTCTTCCGATTGCAGTCCGCTGTTCTGCGATAAATAACCGATCCGGGTTTCCTTGGCTTTATAGATGTGTCCTTGGTCTGGCGTAATCTCTCCACAGATGATCTGCAGCAGGGTGGATTTCCCGGCTCCGTTCACACCCACAAGGCCAATGCGTTCACGATCTTGAACTTGTAAGGATATATTAGATACGACGGTATTGACGCCATAACTTTTGGTGATGCCTGTCGCTTGCAGCAGCATGATGAATAAGAACCTCCAACTTTTATTTCATGTTCCGGCATAATTTCGTTATAATGAGAAGGGAGTAAAATTTTCTTGAGTTTTATCTTAACTATCTTAGTGTAACTGAATTGATCGCAATTCTCTACTTTTTGCCGAAGATGAGGAGTGAACAAGTGAATGGAGCAAACGAAAAACCAACCTGCACAGGCTGAACCTCTGGAAGTGCGGGTCATGACTTTTAATATACGCCATGGAAAAGGGCTTAATAATAAGGTGAATCTCGAACGAACCTCCAATGTGATCAAGGAAGCGAATGTGGATATTGTTTCTCTGCAGGAAGTCGACCGGTATTTGCCCAGGAGCGGCTTCAACGACCAGATCGGGAGGCTTGCCAAGAACCTCAAGATGTATTGGTGTTTTTCCTTAAGTGTAGGCAGGGGTTTAAGCCAATACGGCAATGCGATTCTCAGCAAGCATCCTATTCTCGAACACCATAAAATCTATTTGCCGGGGGCTAGAGAAAGACGGAGCCTGCTGCAGGCAACAATTCAGATGGGCGATAACTCCCGCCCCCTCCACGTGATCACGACTCATTTGGGTGTTACTGCAGGGGAGAGGAAACAGCAGTTTCCGCTTATTCTGGAGAAGCTTAGTACCATTAAGGGTCCGGCCATCTTTATGGGGGACTTGAACATGGACAGCAGGGATCCACTGTTGAAGGATATGTTTCCTGCATGGCAGAAAATTCACCTGAATCCTCCGGTGTCCACCTTTATTACCGGCAAAGAAATTGACCATATTTATCTCAACTGTCCTGTGATGTCCGCCAAGGGTTGGACGATTTCTTCCGAGGCTTCGGATCATTTTCCAGTGGTGGCACAGCTCCCGCTGAACATGATACACTATAGTAGGTATGTCGGATTGACGTAGAAGGCGGTTGCAATGGGAGATACGGTTCTTGAAGATAAGATGAAGTTGAGAAAGCACATAGAACAGCTGCGCTCGAATATGACGGAACAGGAGCGGCAGGTTAAATCAACCGCCATCACGGCCGAAGCATTAAACCAACCCTATTGGCCGAAGGAGGATGTTGACAAGGCGTTTCCCTTTACCTTCCTGGCTTATATGCCCATTAAGGCCGAGGTCGACATATCTCCTATTCTAAAATATGGCTGGCAGCACTCCTGCCGGGTCGTTGCGCCCAAAGTTCACATGGAGGATAAGAGTTTAAGTTTACATGTTATTCATAGTTTTGATGATCTGGAGCCGGGTGTTTGGGGTATTCCTGAACCTAAGGCGCATACGATTCTGCTGATGGATATTTCACAAATTAGTCTGGTGCTGGTGCCGGGTGTTGCTTTTGATCAACATGGCGGACGGCTTGGGTACGGGGGCGGGTTTTATGATCGGTTCCTTCAACGGTTCCGACAGCTGTCCAAGCCTAAGCCGATGCTGCTGGCGCTGGCTTATGGTTTGCAGATCGTGCCGGCTGTGCCTATGGAAGAACATGATTTTCGGGTGGACCAAGTCATTACAGAGCACGGAGCCTTAGTAGACTACTAAGATGATGTTAAGGGTTGTCCTAAAGTTCATAATATCGCTATAATTTTAGTAAATGAGGGTGAAGCAACACCCCTTGGAGGGATTATAATGGAAGAGCAGACGAACCAAACCAACGGGACTAACCAAGCAAGCCAAGCCCAACTTACGCATATCAATGAACAAGGCCGGGCAAGAATGGTGGATGTCACGGATAAACAGGAGACTGAGCGGACAGCTGTAGCTAAGTCAACCATCACCATGAAGAAATCAACGCTTCAATGCATTCTGCAAGGCAAGGTAGGCAAGGGAGATGTCTTGGGTGTAGCGCAAATTGCCGGAATTCTGGCCGCGAAACGAACCTCGGAGTGGATTCCAATGTGCCACCCTATACCGATCACAGGGATTGACCTCAGCTTTTCCGATAATGGCGAAGCAGAGCTATATATAGAAGCAATGGTAAAAACCAAGGGCCAGACCGGCGTAGAAATGGAAGCATTAACTGCCGTTTCTGCCGCTTCGCTTACGGTTTATGACATGTGCAAGGCTTTAGAGAAGGAAATGGTCATAGGCCCGACTTTTCTGGTTTCCAAAACAGGTGGTAAAAGTGGGGATTTTCAGAAGAAATGAGTTTGTAATAATATTAGATAGAATGGTTTTATATCGTAGAAGAGGAGGGTTATTATGGGTTGGAAGGTTGCCATTCTTACTGCGAGCGATAAAGGCTCACGCGGTGAACGGGAGGACACAAGCGCCCAGGTTATCCGTGAATTAGTGGAGGAAGAAATCCTCGGTGAGATTGTGGAGTACCGCATTGTGCCCGATGAAATGGATGAAATTATGGCAGCCTTGATTGAAATGGCCGAATATCACCATGCGGATTTGATTCTAACAACAGGTGGAACGGGACTTAGCGTTAGGGATGTAACACCCGAGGCCACATTGGCCGTAATTGACCGTGCAGTGCCGGGATTGCCGGAAGCGATGCGGGCCGCTTCGCTGCAGAATACACGCAAAGCTATGTTATCCAGAGGGATCGCGGGCATTCGCGGAACAACGTTGATCATCAACCTGCCCGGCAGCCCCAAGGGAGTTCAAGAGAATTTAGAGGCTATCATTGATCAGCTGCCGCATGCACTTGGTATACTGTCCGGCAGAGAAGGGGATCACAGCTGATGGAAGCTGAAGCTATGCTGCGGGAAGTGCGTGTGCAGGATGCTGTGGGCATGGTGTTAGCCCATGATTTGACGCAGATTCTGCCAGGGCAGTTCAAAGGCAGGTTGTTCAAGAAAGGGCATGTTATCATGGAAGAGGATATTCCGAGCCTGCTTGATATCGGCAAAGAACATATTTACATCCTTTCCCTGCAGAATGGATTTATCCATGAGGATGAAGCAGCGACACGGTTGGCTCTGGCGGTGATGGGGGAACATCTGGAATGGACCGAACCGCACGAAGGCAAAGTCTCGCTTAAATCAACAATCCATGGTTTGGCCAAAGTTGATCCAGCCTTCATCCAAGCAGTGAATGCTGTCGATTCTA